>JADGHI010000285.1 GCA_019689515.1 Acetobacteraceae bacterium
GTCCGGGGCGGATGCGGCCGGCGAGGCGCATCGCCGCGCGCTCGGCGTGCTCGCGCGCGCGGGGTTCCCCCGGGAGGTGGCGGAGGCGGCCCTCGGCATGGCGCCGGCTGAGGCGGAGGAACGACTCCTCGCCAGCCGCCGGGATTGAGCGGAACCTCGGACGGGACCACGCCCGCCGCGCGTCTTCTTCACGGTGCAGGTCCGACGCGGCTTGGACCGCGCTGGCGGCCCGACTCTCCGGAACTCATCGAGGATGAATGACAGCAAGAAGAGAATAATTGCGTCCCCGCGTGGGATCGTGAGAGGATGCAACCAAATTACATTCGACGGACGCAGCGCTCATGACCTGGTGAACAGGATGCAAGGCGGAGCAAGGGGCCTCTGTCCTGACCCGGCCGTGGCCAGGTCCGTAGAGTTCGAAAGTGCTCCGGCTCAATCCTGGCAGCTCCGTGCGCGCGGCTTGAGAGGGAAACGGGACCGATGACCATCACCAGCACCAACATCAATCCGAAGAACGACTCCAAGTACGCGCGCCACCGCTCGATCTGGAGCGGCAGCCGGAACAAGCTTCGGTCCGTTGTGGATGAATTGCGAAAGACTCCGAATGTCACTGTTCACGAATATTGCGGGCCGGCAGGAAATTTCCTTCGTGGAATCGTCCGTGATTTCGAGGTGGACTGGGACGTGTCCCTCGGAGTCACCCGGAACATCGGCGCTGTCCTCGGCTACTGGGCGACGCGCAGCGGCGTGTCGAAACGGCTCCGTGACGCGGTGCCGCCCGCGCTGCAGGCCGACCTCGACCTGATCTGGCTCGACTTCAACACCATCCTCGGCCGCAGAATCGGGCACTCGGACGGCGCCGGTGCCGGCACCACGGAATCGCAGGAGAGATACCTGAAGACCATGGAGAGCCTGATCGTCTTCGCGCCGGGCAAGGACCGGTTCGACCTGATCGTCTCCAAGTACGGCTACGCCGACCACACGAAGAAGAATCACCACTTCTACCACTGGCAGGCGCGCAGCAAGCTGACCGGGGACCAGGCGCATGTTGACGACCTCCTGCTGGAGGCCTGAGGGGGCCCGGTCGCGCCGCTGAGGCGGCACGGAACCGGGGACGGGCGGCCTGCCGACACGCGAGGGAGTGTCCGACCCTCCCTCAGGCCTGCCCTTCGTCCGGGATGTGCAGCAGGGTGCCGCAGGCCTTGCAGTGCACCGCGTCCGGGTCGTGGCGCAGCAGCCCGCAGGTCGGGCACTCGAAGCGCACCTTGTGCGGGCGGAACAGCGTCTGCGCCAGCCGCAGGAACAGCGTCACGCCGGCGATCATGATCACGACGGCAAGCAGCCGCCCCGTCGTCCCCGGCAGGGTGATGTCGCCGAAGCCCGTCGTGGTCAGCGCGGTGACCGTGAAGTAGAGCGCGTCGGCGTAATTGGCGATCTCCGGATTGGTGCGGTGCTGCGTCTCATAGACCAGCCCGGACATGACGAAGAGGAAGACCGCGAGGTGCGTGACGGCGAGGGCCACCTCCTCGTTGCGGCGGAACCAGGGGATGTCGCGGCGGAGCCGGGCGAGCACGCGGTAGGAGTGCAGCAGGCGCAGGGTGCGCAGCACGCGCAGGAAGCCGAAGCCCTCGCCGAGGACCGGCGCGAGGAAGGAGCCGATCGCCACCGCGTCGGCCAGGGTCGTCGGGTGCAGCAGCTCGCGCCAGGGCCGCCGGTGCCCGCCCAGGCGCACCGCGAACTCGGCGAGCAGGACCAGGCCGAGGAGGGCGTCGGCGATCTCCAGCGCCAGGCTGCGCGGCAGGAAGGAGGTCGTGACGACGAACAGGATCGTGACGAGATCCAGGACGAGAATCGCGTATCGGAAGCGCCGTGCCTGTTCCGTCTCGCCGAAATAGAGATGGCGCAGCCACCCGCGGAGCGTGGCGGGCCTGCCGCCCGGGGAATCCGGCCCCGCCGCGCAACGCGGCGGGGCGGAGGGCGCGTCGCCTGCGCCCGGGAGAAGCCGTCCGTCCGTGTGGGCGGACCGCGTCAACGCCTCACCGCGTCGGTCGCGGCGGGTCCACGCTGTAGTCGTAGAAGCCCTTGCCCGTCTTGCGGCCGTACCAGCCGGCCTCGACGTACTTCACCAGCAGCGGGCAGGGGCGGTACTTGGAATCGCTTAGCCCCTCGTAGAGCACCTGCATGACGGAGAGGCAGGTGTCGAGGCCGACGAGGTCCGCGAGCTCCAACGGCCCCATCGGATGGTTCGCGCCGAGCTTCATCGCGGTGTCGATGCTGGTGATGGTGCCCACGCCCTCGTAGACCGCGTACACCGCCTCGTTGATCATCGGCACCAGGATGCGGTTGACGATGAAGGCCGGGAAGTCCTCCGCCGTCGCCGTCTGCTTGCCGAGCCGCCGGGCGAGCGCGAGCGTCGCCTGGTAGGTCGGCTCGTCCGTGGCGATGCCGCGGATCACCTCGACCAGCTTCATCACCGGCACGGGGTTCATGAAGTGCATGCCGATGAACCGCTCCGGCCGGTCCGTCGCGGCGCCGAGGCGGGTGATGGAGATCGAGGAGGTGTTGGAGGCAAGGATCGCCGAGGGCTTCAGGTGCGGGCAGACCTGCTTGTAGATCTCCCGCTTGATCTCCTCCTTCTCGGTCGCCGCCTCGATCACCATGTCGCAGTCGCCGACCAGGGCGTAGTCGGTGCCGGTGGTGATGCGCGAGAGCGCCGCGTCCTTGTCCTCCGGCGAGATCAGCTTGCGGCCGACCTGCCGGTCCATGTTGCGGGCGATGGTCGCCATCGCCTTCTCGAGCTGCGTCGCGCTGATGTCCACCAGCGCGACCGGCAGGCCGGCGAGGGCGCAGACATGGGCGATGCCGTTGCCCATCTGCCCGGCGCCGACCACGCCGACCTTCGCGATCTCAGGCGGCGCGACGCTCGCCTGCGCGTCGGCCGCCAGCGCCGCGTTCGCCTGCTGACTCACTTCGTGCGCTCCAGCTCCGCCTCAAGCTCGGGGATCGCCTTGAACAGGTCGGCGACCAGGCCGTAGTCGGCCACCTGGAAGATCGGCGCCTCCTCGTCCTTGTTGATCGCCACGATCACCTTGCTGTCCTTCATGCCCGCAAGGTGCTGGATGGCGCCGGAGATGCCGACGGCGATGTAGAGGTCCGGCGCGACGATCTTGCCGGTCTGGCCGACCTGCAGGTCGTTCGGCGCGTAGCCCGCGTCCACCGCCGCGCGCGAGGCGCCGATCGCGGCGCCGAGCTTGTCGGCGACCCCTTCGAGGATCTTGAAGTTCTCCGCCGAGCCCATCGCGCGGCCGCCGGAGATGACGATGCGCGCGGCGGTCAGCTCGGGCCGCTCGCTCTTCGCGATCTCGGCGCGCAGGAAGCGCGAGATGCCCGGGTTCTCGACGGACGGCGCCGCCTCGATCGGCGCGCCGGGGCCGCCCTCGGCCGGCACGGGGTCGAAGCTCGCGGCGCGCACGGTCAGCACCTTCTTCGCGTCCGCGGTCTTCACCGTCGCCAGCGCGTTGCCGGCGTAGAAGAAGCGGCGGAAGGTGTCGGCGTCCACCACGCCCGCGATGTCGCTGATGATCTGCACGTCGAGCAGCGCCGCGACGCGCGGCATGATGTTCTTGCCCTGCGCACTGCCGGGGGCGAGGAGGTGGGTGTAGTTCGGCGCCAGCGCGACCAGCAGCGCGGCCGTCGCGGCGGCGAGCGCGTGCTCGTAGGGCACGCCCGCCCCCGTCAGCACCTTCGTCACGCCCGGCAGCTTCGCCGCCGCCTCCGCGGCCTCGGCGCCGAGCACGAGGAGGTGCACCTCCTTGTCGATCTGCCCCGCCGCCGCGACGGCGCTGCGCGTGGGCTGGTTGATGGCCGACCCCGAGCGGTCGGCAAGCACCAGGACGGCCATGACTTCAGATCACCTTCGCTTCGTTGCGCAGCTTCTCCACGAGCTCCTGCACGGAGCCCACCTTCTTGCCCGCCTGGCGCTTCGGCGGCTCCTCCACCTTCAGCACCGTCAGGCGCGGCGCGGGATCCACGCCGAGGTCGCCGGGCTTCAGCGTCTCGATCGGCTTCTTGCGCGCCTTCATGATGTTGGGGAGCGAGGCGTAGCGCGGCTCGTTCAGGCGCAGGTCGGTGGTGATGATCGCGGGGAGGTTCAGCTCCACCGACTCGAGCCCGCCATCCACCTCGCGCGTGACGGTCACCTTGCCGTCGGCGATCTCGACCTTGGAGGCGAAGGTGCCCTGCGGCCAGCCGAGGAGCGCGGCGAGCATCTGGCCCGTCGCGTTCATGTCGTCGTCGATCGCCTGCTTGCCGAGGATGACGAGCTGCGGCTGCTCCTTCGCCGCCACCGCCTTGAGCAGCTTGGCCACGGCCAGCGGCTCCAGCACGCCGTCGTGCTCGACGAGGATGCCGCGGTCGGCGCCCATGGCGAGGGCGGTGCGGATCTGCTCCGCCGCCGCGGCGACGCCGATGGAGACGGCGACGATCTCGGTCGCGATGCCCTTCTCCTTGAGGCGCACCGCCTCCTCGACCGCGATCTCGTCGAACGGGTTCATGGACATCTTGACGTTGGCCGTCTCGACGCCCGTGCCGTCCGACTTCACGCGGACCTTGACGTTGTAATCCACCACCCGCTTGACGGGGACGAGAACTTTCATGGGCTTGGCCGTGTCCTGCGCTCGGGGCGGCGGCGCACCCCGGAGACCCCAACGCCGCCTTCGACAACGCCGTGTCACCGCGGCGTTTCGCAATCGCACAATGGCGGCGGAACATAGGGCTGGGCCGGTGGGGGTGTAAAGTCGCCCGGTTGGATGCGGCGCGAGGTTGCCGCCGATGCGCGGACGGTGGGCGAAATGGCCCACTCGTCGGGCCGGACTGCGGGCCGGCAATGGAAGAGGCCTGGATGCCTGCGTGGACCCGCCGGCCTGCCCGCCCGTGGCGCGAGCCCCGCCCGGCCGGGGCGGCGCGGGGGGATCAATTCCGGAGTGTGAACATCAGGAGCGCGAACAGGGCCAGCGCAACGGCCTGGAGGAGCACCCGCCAGCGCATCAGCCGGTTGGACCGCGCCCCGTCCCCGTTGCCCCGCACCAGCCCGACGATGCCGGCGAACAGCGTGCCGAGCACGGCGAGCATCGCGAGGACGAGCAGGATCGTGAGGACGGTGCGCATGGCGACATAAACTGGCGTGCCGCACGCTCTTGGCAATGCTTCCTGGCATCGCCGCTTCGGACGACAGGCGGAACGACGAGGCTCGCGCCGATTGCAAGGCTTGACCCGGGCACCCCCGATGGGGTCCACCCGCGCCGATGAAGTCGCTCTGCCACTCTGCCCGTGACCGGCGCCGGCCGGCGCTCCATGCCGCGCTGTGCGCGCTGATCGCCGTTCTGCTGGTGATCCTGTCCGGCGGTGACGCCGTCCGAGTCGCGCACGCCCAGGAAGAGGGGGCCACGGCGCGCCCCGCCACCGCGCCCGCGGTGCCGCAAGAGACCCCCACTCCAC
>JADGHI010000286.1 GCA_019689515.1 Acetobacteraceae bacterium
GTGGGGCTGGGCGGGCGGCGCGCTGGGGCTGCCCGTCGCCCTCTGCGCATCGGGGGGGCTGGGCGCCGCGGCGGCCGTCGCGGTGCGCGGCTGGCGGCTCGACCCGGCGCGGACGGCGATCACCAAGGAGGTGCTGGCCACGCCCATGCCGCGCCCGGCGGAGGCGGACGCCGAGTTCGCGCATGTGCTGACCGCCGGCCGCTCCGGCCGGGTGCTCGAGGCGGTGCGCTACCATATCGATCCCGCCGACCGCGCCGAGTTCCTGCGCGTGATGGCGGAGGTGCGCCGGGTGCGGCAGCGCGGCGGCGCGCTGGCCTGGCGCCTCTACACGGATGTCGCGCGCCCCGAGCGCTGGATCGAGCTCTGGGTCGTCGAGTCCTGGACCGAGCATCTGCGCGAGGCAGACCGGCTGACCGAGGAGGACCGCGCAACGCTCGCCCGCGCCGCGGCGTTGCACCGTGGCGAGGGCCCGCCGGAAGCCGTACGCTACCTCAACGTCGCGCCGGAGGGGGGCTGACGCGGCGGGCTGTCACCCCATTTATTCCCAAGGCCGCAACGAACGAAGGAGGGCATGGATGCCGAGGAACGCGAGTGCCGGCGGGGCCGAAGCGGCGACGGGCAAGCTGCATCACAAGACGCTCAACGACACGCCGGACAATGCGAAGAAGGTTTCGATCGGCGTGTTGCAGGCCTGCCTGACCGACACGGTGGACCTCTACAACGCGACCCGCCAGGCGCACTGGAACGTGAAGGGCCCGCATTTCGGCCAGCTCCATGCGCTGTTCGAGAACTTCTACAACCAGCTTGCGGAGGGCGCGGACGAGATCGCGGAGCGCATCGTCACGCTCGGCGGCACGGCGATGGGCACGACGCAGTCCCTGGCGCAGGGCACGCGGCTCGAGCCCTACCCGACGGACCTCTATGACGGCATGGACCATGTGAAGGCGCTGGCGCAGCGCTACGCGCAGGTGGCGAAGGCGCTGCGCGCGGGCATCGACCAGACGGACGAGGCCGGGGATGCGGACACCGCAGACCTGCTGACCGGGCAGTCCCGCGCGGTGGACAAGATGCTGTGGATGCTGGAGGCGCACCTCCAGGCGCGCGACTGAGGCGCGCTGCCGGCGGGGCGGGCGGTAGAGGCCGCCGCCCCGCTGCTCATCCCGGCCGGCGGAGGCCGGCCTACGCCTTCGGCGCCAGGTGCAGCGCCACCACCTCGCCGTTCGTCCCGGGCACCGCCGGGTAGATCCGGCGCACCTCCGGGTCGTGGCCCGGCACCACGCGGCTCTCGTCCCCGCCGGCGAGCCGCTTCGCGAGCTTCCAGCCCTGCGTCATCGCGCCGAGGTCGAAGACGATCGGGAAGGGATTGCCGCGCGTCACATTGGCGTAGAAGTGCATCGCGTCGGAGGCGAGCACCACGGGGCCGCGCGCCGTCTCCACCCGCACCACCTGCAGCCCGTCGCTGTGCCCGCCGACGCGGTGCACCGTGACGCCCGGCGCGACCTCGCCCTCACCGTCGTGGAACACCATGCGGTCATTGTAGAGCGCGCGGATGGCCGCGATCACGTGGTCCGCCTCGAAGGGCAGGCGGATGCAGGCCGTGCACATGTGCCGGCCTGTGGCGAAGGCCATCTCGCGGTCCTGGATGTGGACCCGGGCGTTGGTGAACAGGTCGATGTTGCCGGCGTGGTCGTAGTGCAGATGCGTGATGATCACGTCCCGCACCTTGGCGGGATCGGTGCCGAATTCGCGCAGCGCCTGCTCGACGGAGCGGCTGATGCTGCGGTTGCGCCGCGCCGCCAGTTCCGCGTCGAAGCCGGTGTCCACGACTATCTCGTGCCCGCCGGGGCCGCGCAGCAGCCAGACGAAGTAGTCCAGCGGCATCGCCTCGTGCGCGTCCTCGACCGGCATCAGGAAGTTGTGCTGCGCCGGCCGTTCGTGCCGGCCGTAGCGGATCGCGTAGGCTTCCCAGGTCATGGCCCCTTGTTCCCTCCCAGGATTGTGTTGCCGGCGAGCTGCTCGCTGAGCTTCGCCATCGCCGTGTGATCCTGGCCCGGGCCAAGCGCGGCGAGTGCGGACGCCCACATCTCCCGGCACAGCGCGGCGAAGGGCGTCGGCGTCGCGGTCTCCCGCCCGACCTCGAGGGCAATGGAGAGGTCCTTGACCATCAGGTCCAGCGTGAACCCGGCGTCGAAGCGGCGCGAGAGCACGTACTGGGCGAATTTCTTCTGCGTGCTGTTGTTCATGCCGGTGGAGGCGTTCAGCACGTCCACCATCTTCTGCGCGTCGAGGCCGAATTTCTGGCCGATCAGCAGCGCCTCGATGCCGATGAGGAAGCCGCCGGCGCTGACCAGGTTGTTCAGCGCCTTCATCGCCTGACCGGCGCCGATCGGCCCGCAGCGGTGGATCGAGGTGCCCATCGCGCGCAACACCGGCTCGGCGCGGTCGAGATCGGCATCGGCGCCGCCGGCCATGATCGCGAGCTCGCCGGTTCGCGCCCGCGGCACGCCGCCGGAGACCGGGCAGTCCACCATCGCCACGCCGCGCTGCGCGAGCGAAGCGGCGATCTCCTTCGTCTTGCCCGGCTGGCCGGAGGTCATGTCGATCAGTAGCGCACCGGGGGCGAGGGCGTCGCCCATCGCTGCCACCGCCTCGGCGACCTGCGCGCTGGTCGGCACGATGGTGATGACGCAGTCCGCGTCGCGCGCCGCCTCGGCGGCCGAGGCGGCGGCGCGGCCTCCGACCTCCGCGGCGAATTGCGCCGCTCGGCCGGGCGCGACGTCGCACACCGCGACGTCGAAGCCCGCCTTCACGAGATTCGCCGCCATCGGCCAACCCATGTTGCCGATGCCGACGAAGCCGATGCGCCGGATGGGCGATGCCGCGCTCATCTCACTTCTTGCCCGGCAGCGCGCCCTCGGCGACCAGCACCTCGTGCGCGGCCTTGAAGGCGTCGAGACCGGCGGGGATGCCGCAATAGGCCGTCGCGTGCAGCAGTACGGCCTTGATCTCGTCCACGGTGAGGCCGTTGTTCAGCGCGCCCTTCACGTGCAGCTTGATCTCCGGCGTCTTGCCGAGCGCCGTCAGCATCGCGAGGTTGAGCATCGAGCGCGTCTTGCGGTCCAGCGTCGGATCGCCCCAGGCCCAGCCCCAGGCCCAGGCGGTAGTCGCGCGCTGGAAGGCCATCATGAAGTCGTCGGCCTTGGCCATGGACGAGTCCACGTACTCCGGGCCGAGCACGGCGCGGCGGATCGGCAATCCCTTTTCGAACAGGGCCTGGTCTTCGGCGGACATGGCGTCTCTCCCTCGGGCGGATCTCGTCGTGCGCGCACGCTCGCGCGGTCCGGTGCGGCGGTCAACCCGCGCGGCGCGGGGGAGGATGCGAGCGGCGCCGCCCTCGACCCGCCGCTGCCGGTCGGCCGGTTCTGGTGCCGGCGTCGCCGGGGCTGCGCGGCGTGGCGCTAGGCGAACAGGGTCGCGTGCCACTGGCCGCCGAGGCCGAAGGTGCCGGCGACGTGGTTGCCGCCGCTGTCGGTGGCCCCGGCTCAGCCCTGCGTGTGGGGAGGCGGGCGAGCTTGCGGGACGCGCGGGTGCCCGGACAAGGCGGCGCATCGGGCGCGAGGCGAGGCGTCGGCCCCGCTGACCACGTCCGGCAGCCGCGCCCGATGCGCCACCCCTTGCCGAGCCTGGCCGCGGCGGGATAGGGCGCTTCCGTCCAATCTGGGGAGGAACACGATGCCACGAATTTCCCGGCGTGGCCTGGCCACGGGGGCCGGGGCCGCGCTGCTCGCCGCGCCGAACCTCGCCGCCCGCGCGCAGAACGCCGGCACGACACCCCCCGCCGGCGCCTGGCCAAGCCGGCCGATCACCATCGTGGTCCCGAACCCGCCCGGCGGCGGCAGCGACTTCGCGGCGCGGCTCTACCAGGAGCCGCTCGCCCGCGCGCTCGGCACGACGGTGGTGATCGAGAACCGCCCCGGCGCGAACGGCAACATCGCGATCCAGCACGTCGTGCGCTCCGCACCGGACGGCTACACGCTGCTGCTGCAATACAACGGCTACCATGCCGGCAATCCGGCGATGATGCGCAACCTCCCCTGGGACCCGGTGCGCGACCTCGCGCCCGTCGGCATGGCGACGGTGGCGCCGCATGGCATCTTCGCCGCGCCGAACCTGCCGGTGAACACGCTCGCGGAGCTGATCGCCTACGCCCGCGCCAATCCGGGCAAGCTGAACTACGCCTCCTCGGGCAACGGCTCGATCCAGCACATCGCCGGCGCGATGTTCGCGCGCGCGATCGGGACGGAGATGGTCCACGTGCCCTATCGCGGCGCCGCCCCGGCCTTGCAGGACGTGGCCGGCGGGCGCGTGGAGCTGTTCATCACCACGCCCTCCTCCGCCATCGCCCTGGCGCAGGCCGGACGCGTGAAGGCGCTGGCGATCGCGAGCGCCGGCCGCATCTCCGCCCTGCCGGAGGTCCCGACCACGGCCGAGGCCGGGCTCCCCGGCTTCGTCGTGGACGCCTGGTTCGCCATCTTCGCGCCCGCCGGCACGCCGCCGGCGATCGTCGAGCGCATCAACGCCGCCATGCGTGCCGCGACCGAACTGCCCGATCTGCGCCGCCGTGCCGAGGAGGGCGGCGTGATCCTGCGCCCGCTGACCGTGGCGCAGATGGACGAGGTGGCGCGGCGCGAGATCGAGACGCTCGGCCGCACCATCCGCGAGGCGGGGATCACGCTGGAATAGGCGCCGCCTGCCCGCCCGCCGGCGCGCCTACTCCAGCCCCAGTGCCTGGAGGTCCACCACCCAGGGCAGGTCGGTGTCCTCCGGCTTCACGCCTGCCTGGGTGATGAGGCAATGCGCCTGGCCGCGATGGTGGGTCTGGTGGTTGAAGAAATGCGCCACGGTGACCCAGCAGGGCCGCGTCATCTCCTGCCCCGTGGCGCTGCTCATCCAGGTGAGCGGGGCGGCGAGCCACTCCTCGGTCACCGTCTGCGCCCAGGCCTCGATGCCGGCGTCGGCCTCGATGCGCGCCGCACGGAGCGCGTCCCAGTCGGGGAACAGGTGCGGGCTCTCCTTGATGCCGGCGGGCAGGCGCTGCCAGCGATCGGGGGCGAAGCGGGCCATCCAGGCGTGGTCGGCCCAGACGAGGTGGCTCAGCGTGCCGTGCAGGGAGCCGAAGAAGGCGCCGCGGTCGGCGCGCCGTTCGGCGTCCGGGATCGCCTCGGCGGCGCGGTAGAGGCGGCGGTTCATCTCGCTGTTGTAGGCCGCCATCAGTCGGCAGTACCGCGCCGTGATCACGCCTCCAGCCTCCTCCAGAGGATCAATCCGTCGCGCAGCGTATGCCGGTCGGCGTCCAGAGCGTAGCCGGGAATGCGGCCCGCCTCCCGCCAGCCCAGGGCACGGAACAGCGCCTCCGCCCCGTCGTCGCCTGCCCGGGCATGGAGGGTGAGCAGGCTGCGCCCGGCCTCGCGCGCCGCCGGCGCACCC
>JADGHI010000287.1 GCA_019689515.1 Acetobacteraceae bacterium
CCGCGCCTCCGGGCGGACATACCAAGTGTGGTCGGCGTCGTTGAGCAGCGGCCAGTCGGCGCAGTCATAAGGCCCGGGGTCCACGATCAGCGCCGTGCGGCGCTTCGGCTGCAGGTCGATCGGCGAGAGGCCGGCGAGCCGCGCCACCTCGTCGCCCCAGGCACCGGCGGCGTTGACGAGCAGCGGCGCGACGAAGGCGCCACCGCCCGCCTCGACCCGCCACGCCCCTCGCTCGCGCGTGATGCGCGCGGCGCGGTGACCCAGCGCGAGAGTGCCGCCGCGTGCGCGGACCTGGCGGAGGAAGCCCTGGTGCAGCGCGGCCACCTCGATGTCGAAGGCGTCGCGCTCGATCGCCGCGGCGACCGCGTAGCCGGGGCGGAGCACCGGCACCGTGGCGCGGATCTCGGCGGGGTCCACCCACTCCAGCCCCTCGCCGGCGGCGACCATCTCCGTGAGGTGCGCGCGCTGCGACTCCGGGGCGAGGAAGACGACGGCCCGGCGGCGCGTCAGCGGCGCCTCGGCGAACCCAGGCGGCGGGGCTTCGAGGAAGCCGCGGCTCGCGGCGCTCAGCACGCGCACGTCGGGCGGGCCGTAATTGAGGATCCAGATCGCGGCGGAGCGGCCGGTGGAATGGTAGCCTGCGCTCTCCTCGGCCTCGAGGAGGACGAGCCGGGGATGGGTCTCGGCGAGGTGCGCCGCCGCGGCCGCGCCGGCGATGCCGGCGCCGATCACGATGGCGTCGAAACGGTGGACGTCGCTCATGCCCGCCATCGTCCGCCCGGGCGGAGATGCCGGCAAGAGGCCAGGGGGCGGCAGCACGGCGAGTGGCGCGAAAGGAGTCGCCCCGCATGCTTCCGCCGCCGCCGCGGCGCGTTATGCAACATGGTTGCCAACGGGCAGCGGCGGTGCCTAACCTTTCTCCGTACAAAACCAGGGCCGAAGAGCCCCAGGGAGGACCAAGAATGGCTGACATCAGTGGTATGACGCGGCGCGACGTGCTGCGGGCAGGCGCGGCGGGCATCGCCGCTTCCACCCTGGCGGCGCCCGCGGTGCACGGGCAGGCCGCGGGCGGCAGGCTGGCCCTGGGCTTCTGGGATCACTGGGTCGGCGAGCCGGCCAACGCCGCCATGCGCGCCATCGTGAACGACTGGGCGCAGAAGAACCGGGTGGAGGTCACCCTCGACTTCATCACCTCCGTCGGCAACAAGAACCTGCTGACCATCGCCGCCGAGGCGCAGGCGCGCCAGGGCCACGACGTCCTTTCCTTCCCGACCTGGCATGTGCACGAGCATCAGCGGCTGCTCGAGCCGATGGACGACGTGATGGGCCGGCTGATCCAGAAATACGGCCCGGTGAACCAGGCTTCCGAGTACCTGGCGAAGATCGGCAACACCTGGCGGGCGGTGCCGCAGACGGCGGGGACCCAGTACAAGGGCTCCGCGGCGCGCATCGACCTGCTGAAGCAGCACGCCGGGATCGACGTGCAGGCGATGTACCCGGCCGAGAACCGCCTTGGCCCGGGCGCCGAGAACTGGAACTGGGACACCTTCCTGGTCGCGGCGCAGAAGTGCAAGGAGGCCGGCTACCCCTTCGCCCTGCCGGCCGGCACCTTCAGCGACGCCACCGACTGGATCGGCGCGATGTTCCGCAGCTTCGGTGCGGACCTCGTGGACGAGCGCGGCAACATCACCATCCGCAACAACGACAAGGTGCGGCAGGCGCTGGACTACGCCAAGCGCTTGTTCCAGCACATCCCGAGCGAGATGTTCGCGGCGGACGACGCCACCAACAACCGGGCGCTGATCGCCGGCCGTACCGCGCTGATCTTCAACCCGCCCTCCGCCTGGGCGGTGGCCAAGCGCGACGCCCCGGAGGTGGCGCGGAACGTCTGGCACTTCCCGAGCCCGGCGGGCCCGGTCAGCCACACCACCCCGCACCTGCCCTATCTCTACGGCGTCTGGACCTTCAGCCGGAACAAGTCGGCGGCCAAGGCGCTGATCGAGCACCTGTCGCAGATCGAGCAGGTGCAGAAACTGGTGGACGCCTCGGTCGGCTACGACATCCCGGCCTTCGCCAGCATGTTCGACGACATCGACACCTGGCGGAAGGTCGAGCCGCCGCTGGGCACGGTGTACAATTACCCGCTCCGCCCGCACCACAAGGCGGTCCCGAACATCGCCTACGCCCCGGCACCGGCGGAGATCGCCGTGCAGATGTACACCCAGGGCATCCAGGCGAAGATGATCGCCCGCATGGTGCAGAACAACGAGCCGATGGAGCGCGTGCTCGCCTGGGCCGAGCAGGAGGTCGAGGGCTTCAAGCGCGGCTGACGCGACTCCGCCCGGGGGCGTGGAGGCGCCCCCGGGCGGCACCAAGCACTGAGCGGCCAGGGAGGCAAGAATGGCCGACGGAAACGTCCTTACGGCGCCCGGAATCCCGGCGGCGGTCGCTCCGCCCCGGACGGGCAGGCTGCACCGTTTAGCCCGGCGGCGGTCCACGCTCGCCTTCCTGATGACGCTGCCGCTGCTCGCCGTGATCGGCGGGCTGGTGGCCTATCCCTTCTTCTACGCGATCTACCTCTCGATGCTGAACAAGCGCATGACGCGCTTCGTCGGCCTCGACAACTTCGCCTTCCTGCTGACGCGCGAGACCTTCCAGTACGTGGTCTGGCAGAGCGTGATCTTCGCCGTCAGCGCGGTGATCGCGAAGGCCCTGATCGGCTTCATCCTGGCGCATGTGCTGCACACGCTGCCGGCCAAGGGGCAGCGGAAGTGGCGCGGCATGCTGCTGGTGCCCTGGGTGATCCCCCCGGCGATCTCGACGCTGGCCTGGTGGTGGCTGTTCGACCCGACCTACTCGGCGATCAACTGGATGCTGATGGGGATCGGCGCCCCGCCCGTGGCCTGGCTCGGCGAGCCCGGCTGGGCGCGCTTCGCGGTGATCCTGGTCAATGTCTGGTACGGCGCGCCCTTCTTCATGATCATGTACCTCGCCGCGCTGAAATCCGTGCCGGACCAGCTCTACGAGGCGGCGGCGATCGACGGCGCGACGGGCTGGCAGAAGCTGCGCTACGTCACGGTGCCGATGATGCGGAACATCATCGCCATCACGGTGCTGTTCAGCCTGATCGTCACCTTCGCGAATTTCGACATCGTGCGCATCCTCACCAACGGCGGGCCGCAGGACCGGACGCACATCTTCGGCACCTACGCCTTCCAGGTGGGCATCCAGTCGGGCGACATCCCGCTCGGCTCCGCGGTGTCGCTCTTCATGTTCCCGATCCTCGCGGTGTTCGCGGTGTTCGTGCTGCGCGGCGTCACCCGCCGCTCCAAGGAGATGGCCGGATGAGCGGGGCGTCCCTGACCGCGGCGGGCGCCTCCGCGCCCGCCTACCAGAAGGTCGGCAGCATCCGGCGGGAGCGGCGCTGGGCGCTGATCGGCGCCTACGTGGCGCTGGCGGTGTTCGTCGTGTTCTTCCTGACGCCGCCCTTCCACATGCTGGTGACCAGCCTCAAGAGCAGCTCGGAGATCGCCGACCTCGCCGGCAACCCCTGGATCGTCCAGAGCCCGACCCTCGAGAACTACCGGGATCTGCTGCACGAGGGCAACTACCTTCTCCACTTCCGCAACTCGGTCATCGTGACGCTGGTCGTGGTGGCGATCACCATGGTGATCAGCATCTTCGCGGCCTTTGCGCTGGCGCGGATGCGGTTCTGGGGCAGCGCCGTCCTCGCGACCGGCGTGTTCCTCACCTACCTGGTGCCGGAGACGCTGCTGTTCATCCCGCTGTTCCAGATCATCGGCGGGATAGGCCTCTACAACAACCTCCTCGCGATGATCCTGATCTACCCGACGCTGACGGTGCCGTTCTGCACCTGGATCATGATCGGGTACTTCAGCTCGATCCCGAAGGAGCTGGACGAGGCGGCGCTGATCGACGGCGCGAACCACTTCCAGATGCTCTGGAAGATCTTCATCCCGGTGGCGCTGCCGGGCATCCTGGCGGCGACGATCTTCGCCTTCACCGTCTCCTGGGCGCAGTTCCTCTACCCGATGGCCTTCCTGGTCAGCTCCGAGAACATGGTGCTGACGGTGGGCATCGCCTCCGACCTGATCCGCGGCGACACCTTCCAGTGGGGCAAGATCATGGCCGGCGCGCTGATGGCCGCGGCGCCGCCGCTGCTCGTGTACGCCTTCCTGATGGACTACTACATCGCCGGCCTCACCGCCGGAGCAACGAAAGGCTGAGGGGGTTCCGTCCGACGATGGCGCAGGTATCGCTTCGAAAGGTCGTCAAGGAGTACGAGGGCGGCGTCCAGGCGGTGAAGGGCATCGACCTCGAGATCGCCGACCAGGAATTCGTCGTCCTCGTCGGACCCTCCGGCTGCGGCAAGTCCACCACGCTGCGGATGATCGCGGGGCTTGAGGAGATCACCGCGGGCGAGATCGCGATCGGCGGCATGGTGGTCAACGACATCCCGCCGCGCGACCGGGACATCGCCATGGTGTTCCAGAACTACGCGCTCTACCCGCACATGACGGTGTACGAGAACATGGCCTTCGGGCTGACGCTGCGGCGCTTCCCGAAGGACGAGATCCGCCGCCGGGTAGAGAACGCCGCGCGCATCCTCGACATCGGCGAGTTGCTCGACCGCAAGCCCAAGGCGCTCTCCGGCGGGCAGCGCCAGCGCGTCGCCATGGGCCGCGCCATCGTGCGCAACCCCAAGGTGTTCCTGTTCGACGAGCCGCTCTCCAACCTCGACGCCAAGCTGCGCGTACAGATGCGCGTCGAGATCAAGAAGGTGCACCAGACCGTGCGCACCACCACGGTCTACGTCACCCACGACCAGGTGGAGGCGATGACGCTCGCCGACCGCGTGGTGGTGATGAACCAGGGCCATATCGAGCAGGTCGGCTCGCCGCAGGAGCTCTACCACCGCCCGGCGACGCGCTTCGTCGCCGGCTTCATCGGCTCCCCGGCGATGAACATGATCCCGGCGCGGCTGGAGAACGGCGCAGGCGCGCTCCGCCTGCACCTGCCCGGAGACATCGTCCTGCCGGTACCAGCCGAGCGCATGCAGCGCTATGCTCCGCTCGCCGGGAAAGAGGTGCTGTTCGGCATCCGCCCGGAGCACTTGACGGAGCCGAAGAACCTCGATCGCCCGAACATCGCCCTCATCGAGGCCGCGCCGGAGGTGATCGAGCCGATGGGAATGGAGACTATGGTGATCTTCTCTCTCCAGGGCACCGAGATCACGGCACGGCTTGACCCTGCGGTGCCGGCCGAACTCGGGCGCAGGATGCCGCTCGCCGCGGACCTCAACCAGATGCATCTGATCGAGCCGCGGACGGGGCGGGTCCTGTGAGCGGGAGGCGTCTGGAGGGCAAGACCGCCTGGGTCACCGGCGCCGGC
>JADGHI010000288.1 GCA_019689515.1 Acetobacteraceae bacterium
CGCCAGGACCCGCCGGCGCTCCGGGGTCAGCCGCACCTTGCCCTCGGCGGGCGGCTCGGGCGCCAGGGTCCAGCCCACCTGCCGCGGGGGCGGCTCCAGGGCGGACGGGGCGCTCATCGCCATGCGCAGCACCGCTCCGGGCGGGCTCAGCGTGTAGGCGGCGACCCATTCGACGAATCGCCGCAGGCTCGCCGTCATCGGCGGAACCTCCAGGGCCTCGATCACGTCCTTCAGCCGCGCGGCGGGCAGGTCGGGGTCGGGCTGGCCGTCCCAAACCACCCCGATCACCTGCCGCCGGTTGAGCGGAACGACGACGAACGCGCCAGGAGCGAGAGACATTCCGCGCGGGATACGGTAATCATATGTGCCGGGATCCAACGGCAGCGGGAGAAGGACACGGACCCGTGGCGTGGCGGCAACACCTGGCGTGTCTTCCATGCTCATGTGCTTTCGCCGGCCGTGGCCCATGGGGTATGCTCACTCTAGAACAAAGCCGCAACAATATTTCGCTCAGCGGTTGAGACCCCCCCCGAGTCGAGGACTCCGCGCCGCCATGAAGTTTTTCGTTGATACCGCAGATGTGGGCGAGATCCGTGCGCTCGCCGAGGCCGGGTTGGTGGATGGCGTTACCACGAACCCCAGCCTGGTCGCCAAGACGGGCCGCAAGATGACCGAGGTGATCGCCGAGATCTGCGGCATCACCTCCGGCCCCGTCTCCGCCGAGGTCACAGCGACCGACTTCGAGGGCATGCTCGCCGAAGGACGGCATCTGCGCGGCATCGCCCCCAATGTCGCGGTCAAGGTGCCGCTCACCGAGGCTGGGCTGCGCGCCTGCCGGACCCTGGCGGCGGAGGGCGCGCAAGTCAACGTCACGCTCTGCTTCTCGCCCGCCCAGGCGCTGCTCGCGGCGAAGGCGGGGGCGGCCTTCGTCTCGCCCTTCGTCGGCCGGCTGGACGACATCGCCACGGACGGGATGAAGCTGATCGCCGACATCATGGCGATCTTCCGCAACTACCCGCATCTGCGGACCGAGGTGCTGGTCGCCTCGATCCGGCACCCGATGCACCTGGTCGAAGCGGCCAAGCTCGGCGCCCATGTCGCCACCCTGCCGCCGGCGGTGATCCGCCAGCTCCTCAAGCACCCGCTGACCGACCGCGGGCTCGACGCCTTCCTGGCCGACTGGAAGAAGACGGGGCAGAGCATCCTGTGAAAGCGCGAAGCAGCAGCAGCCCGACCGCCGCCGCCGGCGTGGCGACCGCCGCCGCCTCCGCCACCGCCGCCAACGGGGCGACGGGGCCAGTCCCCGAACTGGAGCCCGAGGCGGTCGCCGCCTTCCTCCGCGCCCATCCGGAATTCCTCGCGGAGCGGCCAGACCTCTACCGCGTCCTGCTGCCGCCCAAGCGCGTCCATGGCGAGGTCTTCGCCGACCACATGGCGGCGATGCTCGCCGCCGAACGCAACCGGCTGCGCGCCATCGAGGCGGAGATGGATGCGCTGCTGGCCGACGGCCGCGCCGGCACCGGCCTCGCCGTCCGCGTGCGCCTCGCCGTGCTGGCGTTGATGCGCGCCAACGACGTCGTCGAGACCGTCACCCAGGAGCTGCCCGCCCTGCTCGGCATCGAGACCTGCACCCTCGCGGCCGAGCCGGCCCCGGGGCGGCTGCAGCGCCGCCGCCCGCCGTCCGCCACGCATGGCTGGTCGCGCTGGGGCGTGCTCCCGCTGCCGCCCGGCACCGTCGCGCGGCTGCTCGGGCCGGGGCGCGACGCCGTGGTGCGGTCCCAGCCGACCGACCGCGAGATGCTGCATGCGGAGGCGGCCCCCCTGGTCGTCCGCGACGCTCTGGCCCGCGTGCCGCTGTTCGGTGGTGGGCCGATGCTGCTCGCTCTCGGCGCCCGCGACGCAGCCTCCCTGCCGGCCCGCCAGGCGACCGCCACGATCGCCTTCCTCGGCCGCGCCGTCGCGGCGGCGCTGGCGCGCTAGCCGGCCGGCAAGGGCCGCATGGGCTGCGCGGCGGAGCGGAGGGGCGCAGCACAGTCGCTTCGTCCTTGCCGCGGCGCGGCCGGAAGCCCCGTGCCTGCGCCACTCCGGGCCGCGCCATGACCACGGCGGCGGAGCTGCGGTTGGCCTATCTGGACTGGCTTGCGCGGGAGCGGCGCGCCAGCCCACATACGGTCGAGGCCTATGGGCGCGACCTCGCCGACCTGCTCGGCTTCCTCGCGCGCCATCGGGGCGGGGAGGAGCCGGACCTCGCTGCGCTGGCGGCGCTGCGGCCTGCCGACCTGCGGGCCTTCCTCGCGCATCGCGCGGCGGAGGGTGACGGGGTCTCGACGCGCGCGCGCAAGCTCGCCTCGGTGCGCGGCTTCCTGCGTTTCCTCGCGCGCCGCCATGGAGCCACGCCGATTGCGCTGGCGGGGCTGCGTGGGCCGCGGCCGAAGCCTCCCGTTCCGCGCGCGCTGGGCGAGGCCGAGGCGCGCGCGGTGGCGCAGGAGATCGGCGAGGGCGCGCGCAGCGCCGCGCTCGCCGCGCGCGACCGGGCGCTATTCACCCTCCTCTACGGCTGCGGGCTGCGCATCGGCGAGGCACTGGCGCTCGACGTGCGCGATGCGCCGCGCGCCGGGACGGACACCGCGCTGCGCGTGCGCGGTAAGGGCGACAAGGAGCGGATAGTCCCGGTGCTGCCGGCGGTGCGCGAGGCCATCGAGGCCTGGCTCCGCCAGCATCCGGATCCGCGGCCCGACCAGCCGCTGTTCCTCGGCGCGCGGGGCGGGCGGCTCGACCCGGCGGTGGCGCAGCGGACGCTGCGCGAGTTCCGCCGGCTCAACGGCCTGCCGGAGCACGCGACGCCGCACGCGCTACGGCATTCCTTCGCGACGCATCTGCTCGGCGGTGGGGCCGATCTGCGCGCCATCCAGGAGCTGCTCGGCCACGCCAGCCTCTCGACGACGCAGCGCTATACCTCGGTGGACGCCGCCGCCCTGCTCGCGACCTGGCGCAAGGCGCATCCGCGCGCGGATTGACGAGGAGCGCCCAGGCGGAGTGGGCGGGCGAGATGCCCCGCCCGCCCGGTCTCTCGCCCGCGACGGGCCGGGGCGCGCCGGAAGCTCCGGCGCCGGCAGATCGGCGCCGAGCGGCGGCCGCCGCTCCTCGGCCAGGCTGCGGGCGTGGTCGTTGATCCTCCGGCGGTGGCGGCGCAGGCGCTTGGCCAGGTGCTCAGCGGCCATGTCGAAGGCGCGGTGCGCGTCTGGTCCCTCCCCCTCGACGCGCATGAAGAGGTTGCGGCCGGCCTTGAGATTGATGTCGCAGGCGACGAAAGCGCCGACGTGGCCCTTGTGGTCGCGGCTGAAGGTAACGTTCGCCTCGACTGCGTGGTCGAAGTATTTGCGCGTGATCTGCGAGAGCTCCTCCCGCACGCGCGTCTTCAGCGCCTCACCGGTATCCATCTGCTTGCCGGTCACGGTGACATGCATCAGTCGGTACCTCCTTCCGCGCGAAAGAGGGGCCGTCCGGCCGGCACCGACGCCGATTCCGGGCCACCATGTGGCGCCCCGGGAAGGGTTCGGATCAGGCCGGAATGGCCTTCTCCTTCCGGCGCTGCAGCGATGAGGGAATGCGCAGCGCCTCGCGGTATTTCGCCACGGTCCGCCGGGCGATGTCCACGCCTTCCTGACGCAATTTCTCGACAATTGCGTCGTCGGACAGCACCGCGTGCGGTTCCTCACTCGCGATGAGCGCGCGGATCCGCTGACGCACCGCCTCCGCGCTATGCGCCTCGCCGCCGGCGGTGCCGGCGATCGCGTTGGTGAAGAAGAATTTGAGCTCGATGACGCCGCGCGGCGTGGCGATGCGCTTGTTCGCGGTGACGCGGCTGACGGTGCTCTCGTGCAGACCGACCGCCTCGGCCACGTCGCGCAGGATGAGTGGGCGGAGGTGCTCGACGCCGTGGCGCAGGAAGCCTTCCTGACGGCGCATGATCTCGGCCGCGACTTTGACGATGGTGGCGGCACGCTGCTCCAGGCTCCGCACCAGCCAGGTCGCGCTGGCGAGGCGGTCGGCGAGGAAGGCCTTGTCCTCCCGCGAGCGGGCGCGGACAAGCGCGCGGGCGTGGAAGCCGCGATTGACGAGAACGCGCGGCATCGTCTCAGGGTTCAGCTCCACCACCCACTCGCCGTCCGGCGCGCGGCGCAGCAGGAGGTCGGGCGCGACGGCGGTGGCCGGGGCGAAGTCGAAGCGCGTGCCGGGCTTGGGGTCGAGCCGGCGCAGCTCCGCGATCATGTCCGCGAGGTCCTCGGCGTCCACGCCGCAGATCCGCATCAGCGCCGCGTGGTCGCGCCGCGCCAGCAGGTCGAGATGGTCGAGCAGCGTCGCCATCGCGGGATCGAGCCGGTCGCGCTCGGCGAGCTGGACGGCGAGGCATTCGCGGAGGTCCCGGCAGAACAGGCCCACTGGGTCGAAGCGCTGCATGCGCCGCCGCACCGCCTCGATCCGCGACACCTCGCAGCCGAGCGCAGCGGCCAGCGCGGCGGGATCGGCGTCGAGCCTCCCGGCGGGATCGAGCAGCGCGATCAGTGCCGTCGCGATCAGCCGGTCCGCGGGATCGTCGAAGGCGAGGCGCGCCTGCTGGGCCAGGTGCTCGTGCAGCGTGCTCGGTCCCGCCGGCATCGCCTCGACGCCGGAGGGATCGTCCTCGAAGTCCGCCGCGCCACCGCGCCCGAAGATCGGAGCGGCATCGGCGTCATACACGTTGTCCCATTCCGCGATGTCGAGCGGCGCCGCGCCCTCCGCCGGCAGGGCGTCGGACAGTGCGGCGGCATGGGCGTCGGGCGGCACTTCCGGCACAGCGGGCAGCGGGTCCAGCCCCCGCCCCGCATCCGGATCGGGCACCGGATCGGGTCGCTCGTCGCGCTCCAGCAGCGGGTTGCGTTCCAGCTCCTCTTCGACGAAGGCGGCGACCTCGAGGTTGGAGGACTGCAGCAGCTTGATCGCCTGCCGCAGCTGCGGCGTCATCACCAGCGACTGGGCCTGGCGGAGTTCCAGTCTCGGACCGAGCGCCATGGCCATGCAGCCTAGAGGCTGAACCGTTCCCCGAGGTAAACGCGCCGCACTCCCTCGTGCGCCACGATGTCGCGCGGCGCGCCCTCCATCAGCACCTGCCCGTCGTGCAGGATGTAGGCGCGGTCGATGATCTCCAGCGTCTCGCGCACATTGTGGTCGGTGATCAGCACGCCGATGCCGCGGTCCTTGAGGTGCCGCACCAGGTCGCGGATCTCGCCGACCGCGATCGGGTCGATGCCGGCCAGCGGCTCGTCGAGCAGGATGTAGGAGGGGTGCGTGGCCAGCGCACGGGCGATCTCGCAGCGCCGCCGCTCGCCGCCCGAGAGGGCGAGCGCCGGGGCGCGGCGCAGATGGGC
>JADGHI010000289.1 GCA_019689515.1 Acetobacteraceae bacterium
CACGCTCATGGCGCTGTCCAACAAGTTCGGCGACATGCTGCTGACCACCGGCAACAAGAGCGAGATGAGCACCGGCTACGCCACGCTCTACGGCGACATATGCGGCGGCTACTCGGTGCTGAAGGACGTGTACAAGACGACCGTCTTCGAGCTCTCGCGCTGGCGCAACGCGAACGTCCCGCCCGGCGCGCTCGGCCCGCACGGCCCTGTGATGCCGGAGCGCATCATCACCAAGCCGCCCTCCGCCGAGCTCAAGCCCAACCAGACGGACCAGGACACGCTGCCGCCCTATGAGGTGTTGGATGCGATCCTCGAAGGCCTCGTCGAGGGCGAGAAGAGCGTGGACGCGATGGTGGCCGAGGGCTTCGACCGCGCGACCGTTCTGCGCGTCTGGCGCATGCTCGACCGTGCCGAGTACAAGCGCCGCCAGGCGCCGCCCGGGGTCAAGATCACCCAGCGCGCCTTCGGCCGCGACCGGCGCTATCCTATCACCAACGGCTTCACGGGGCTGGTGGCATGAGTGGCGGCAGCGTCTTCGACACCGGCCTGTTCGGCACCCCCGGTGGCTATGAGGTGCGCATCCGTGACCTCTCCGGCGCCAATGGCAGTGAGCCGGTGGAGGTCATCCGCGGCTTCGCGACACTGGAGCACGCCAACGCCTTCGCGCGCCGCTACGTGCGTGATTCCGTCGAGCGCTGCCGCGCCCCCGGCATGACGCCGGAGCAGGTCCTGGAGTCCTGGTTCGCCTATGGCGAGGACGCCGAGATCGCCGGCCGCGAGGACCAGGCCTGGCGCAGCGCGGCTGAGTTGCGCGACTTCGCCCGCATCCCTGTGACCGATGCTGAGGAGCGCAACTGGCGCGCCCTCGATCCTCGGCGCTACGCCGGGGACGAGGAGGAGGGAGACGAGGAGTCGTGAGCGGCCCCTTCGCCGTCAGGGGCTTCGGCAGCCGCGAGTGGGCGCGCCGCTGCGTCGCGTTCCCTGCCGCGCGCCCCGAGGACACGGACGACGCCGCGCTCGACCCGCGCCGACGACAGCAGGCGGCGAGATGAAGCTCCGCTTCGCGCCCTCGCCGACGGGGCTCCTGCATGTCGGCAATGCGCGCCTCGCGCTCGCCAATTGGCTGGTGGCACGCCGGCATGGCGGCACCTTCCTGCTGCGGCTCGACGACACGGACCGGGAGCGCTCGAAGCCGGAATTCGCCGCCGCGATCGAGGAAGACCTGCGCTGGCTCGGCCTCGACTGGGACGAGACGCTGCGCCAGTCCGATCGCTTCGACCGCTACGCCGCCGCGGCGGAGCGGCTGAAGGAAGCAGGCCGCCTCTATCCCTGCTTCGAGAGCGAGGAGGAGCTGCGCGCCAAGCGCGAGCGGCGCCTGCGCGAAGGGCGCCCGCCCGTCTACGACCGCGAGGCGCTGAAGATGACGCGCGAGCAGTACGAGCGCGCCCTCGCCAACGGCAAGACGCCTTACTGGCGCTTTCTGCTCTCCTCGCGCAGCGTCGCCTGGCGCGACCTCGTGCTCGGCGACCGGCAGGTGAAGCTGCAGGCCATCAGCGACCCGGTGCTGATCCGCGCCGACGGCACGCCGCTCTACACCTTCGCCTCGGTGGTGGACGACCTCGAGACCGGCGTCACCCATGTGGTGCGTGGCGAGGACCACGTGACCAACACCGGCATCCAGCTCGACCTCTACGAGGCGCTCGGCGGCGACGCGGCGGCGCTGCAATTCGCCCATCTGCCGCTGCTCACGGACGCGGAGGGCGGGCCGCTGTCGAAGCGTCTCGGCAGCGTCTCGCTGCGCCAGTTCCGCCGCGACGGGATCGAGCCCGCGGCGCTCGCCGGCTACCTCGCCGCGCTCGGCACCTCGCGCGACCCGCGCCCGGCGATGCCGCGCGACCTGGTGGCGGAGTTCGACCTTTCCCAGGTCTCCCGCTCGCCCGCGCGCTTCGACACGCAGCAGCTCCTCGCGCTGAACCGCCGCGCGCTGCACCAGGCGCCGTTCGAGGCGGTGCGGCACCGGTTGCCGGAGGGCGCGGACGAGCGCTTCTGGATCGCGGTGCGCGGCAACCTCGACCTGCTCTCCGAGGCGCGCGACTGGTGGGAGGTGGTGCACGGCGCCATCGTTCCCCCGGCGCAGGAAGGCGAGGGGGAGTTCCTCCGCGCTGCGCTCGACACCCTGCCGCCCGAGCCCTGGGACGAGGCGACCTGGTCCGCCTGGACCGAGGCGCTCAAGGCGCGCACCGGGCGCAAGGGACGCGCGCTGTTCCGCCCGCTGCGCCTCGCGCTCACCGGCGAGGAGCACGGCCCCGACCTCAAGACCCTGATGCCGCTGATCGGACGCGAGCGCGCAGCGCAGCGCCTCCGCATCGCCGCCACTGCGAGCTGACATGCCTGAACTGGTCCTGCACAACAACCTCACGCGCCGCGACGAGGTTTTCGTCCCGATTGATCCGCAGCATGTGCGCATGTATGTCTGCGGCCCGACGGTCTATGACCTCGCGCATCTCGGCAACGCGCGGCCCGCGGTGGTGTTCGATGTGCTCTATCGGCTGCTGCGCCGGCTCTATCCGCGTGTGACCTACGTCCGCAACATCACCGACGTGGACGACAAGATCAACGCGCGCTCGGCGGAGACGGGCGAGCCGATCGCCTCGATCACCGCGCGCACCACGGCCGACTACCATCGCGACGTGGCGGCGCTCGGCTGCCTCCCGCCGGATTTCGAACCGCGCGCGACCAGCACCATCCCCGAGATGATCGCGATGATCGAGCGGCTGATCGAGCGCGGCCACGCCTATGCGGCGGACGGGCACGTGCTGTTCGCCGTCGCGTCCTTCCCGGACTACGGCCGCCTCTCCGGCCGCTCGCCGGAGGAGTTGCTGGCCGGCGCGCGGGTGGATGTTGCGCCCTACAAGCGCGACCCGGGCGACTTCGTTCTGTGGAAGCCCTCGCCGCCTGAGCTTCCCGGCTGGGACAGCCCCTGGGGCCGTGGCCGGCCGGGCTGGCACATCGAGTGCTCCGCCATGTCGTGGAAGTATCTCGGCGAGGAGTTCGACATCCACGGCGGCGGCCACGACCTGATCTTCCCGCACCACGAGAACGAGGTCGCGCAGACCCGCTGCGCCTTCGGCAGGCCGGTGATGGCGCGCTACTGGGTGCACAACGGCATGCTGCTGGTGAACGGCGAGAAGATGTCGAAGTCGCTCGGCAACTTCTTCACCGTGCGCGACATCCTCACCCGCGGCGCCTGGGCCGGCGAGGCGTTCCGCCTGCTGCTGCTGCGCACCCATTACCGGCAGGAGATCGACTTCACCTTCGCGGCGCTGGACGAGGCCCGGGCGGAGCTGAACGACGGCTATGCCATGCTCTCGCGTGCCCCGGCCGCCCCCGCCGAGGAGGCGCGCATCGCCGAGATGGCGGACTGGGCGGCCGAGCCGCTGCTCGACGACCTCAACACGCCGCTCGCGCTCGCGCGGCTGCGCGACCTGCGCACCCTGGAGAACGTGGCCAGCGTCGGCGGCTCGGCGACAGCGGTGCTCAACCGCATCGGCCGCGACTGGCCCATCATTCCCGGCCTTGCCGCCGAGGCGTTCCGCCGCACCGCGGGGCCGCTGCTCGGCCTCTACACCGCCGATCCCGCGGCCTGGCTGCGTGGCGGCGAGGACACCGCCGCGATCGAGGCCGCCATCGCCGCGCGCGCCGCCGCGCGCAAGCGCCGCGACTTCGCCGAGGCCGACCGCATCCGGGCCGAGCTCGCCGACCGGGGCATCCTGCTCGAGGACGGGCCCCAGGGCACCACCTGGCGCCGCGCATGACGGGACGCGACGGCGGAGCGGACCTCTCCCCGCCGCCGGGCGAGAGCCCGATCGTCGTCCTGGTCCGCCCGCAACTGGCCGAGAACATCGGCGCCGTCGCCCGTGCCATGGGCAATGGCGGCCTGTTCCACCTCCGCCTCGTTGCTCCGCGCGATGGCTGGCCGCAGCCCCGTGCCTGGCGCGCGGCCGCCGGCGCCGACCGCATCCTGGAGGCCGCCCAGGTCTTCCCGGACGTCACCAGCGCCGTCGCGGACTGCCACCGCGTCCTCGCGACGTGCCCACGGCCGCGCCACGTGATCATCCCGGTGCTCACCGCCCGCGCGGCGGCCGAGGAATTGCGCGGCATCACGGCACGCGGCCTGCGCGTCGCGGTCCTCTTCGGCCCGGAGCGCTCCGGGCTGGATGCCGAAGATCTCGCCCGCGCCGACACCCTGGTGCGCTATCCGCTCAATCCCGCCTTCATGAGCCTCAACCTGGCCCAGGCGGTGATGGTGCTGGCCTATGAGTGGTGGATGGCCGCTGATGCGACGCCGCCGCGCGTGCTGATGACCAACGAGACGCGGCCCGCGACCAAGGCGCAGCTCGAAGCCTTCCTCGATCGCCTGATCGCGGAGCTCGACGCCAGCGGCTTCCTCGACCATGAGCAGAAGCGTCCCGGCATGATCCGGAACCTGCGCCACTGGTTCGAGCGCGGCGAGGTGACGGAGCAGGAGCTCCGTACCCTGCACGGCGTCGTCACGGAACTCTCCCGCGGGCGCATGCGCCGGGGGCGGCCGGACACATAGCCCTGCGTGCGGGCTCTGCCTGGGGGCATGTGCCCTCACCGGGCCTCGTGCCTCCTCGGCTGCGCCGAAGATGCCAGCCCCGCGCCGGCGTGACCATGGTCAGGCCAGCGCGGGGCCAAGCGCTGCCGAGGCAGCGATTCGCGCCCTGGGTGTTCCCCCCCTAGGGGGGAACTGCAGCCTAGATCTTCACCACGCCCATCATGCCGGCGACGGCGAATGCCGTCACGGCGATGAACAGAAGGATCCAGCCGATATCGGCGGAGAGGGGGCGGGACACCTCAGTGTTGTCTTGGTCGTTCGACATCGGCTTTCAGGACTCCTCGGTTCGGCCACGGACGGTGGGAGCGTTCCATGCCACGGGATGGCGGCAAAGAAAATGGGCCAATTGCGACGCATCCCGGACCTATTGGCTTTGTCCCCCGGCACGCTTCCCCGTTCAGCCGCCGCCGAGGCGAAAAATTGATGCAGTCACAGGTCTGCATGCCTCGGGAAAAGCGATTCCAGTATGCCGTTCACGCTGCGAGGCCGGCCCTGTGACACTCTGATGGGTGGAGGATCTCTTATCCTCAGGAAAATTGTTGCGGCCAGGATTGACCATTGGATCGCATGGCACCGCGGCGAATCGTCCGCCTGACCCTCGGGCCGGCCATGGCGGTTGTGACTGAAGAGGTATCAATTCGGCGGCGGCGACGGCGACGGCCCGGCCCGGTGGTCCCGATTCGCCCGCCGGCGCCCCCCGCCCATCACATGCGCCCGCCGCAGAGGCGCATGTCCCGCCCATCTGCCCCCGGCGGGTGGTCTCTCC
>JADGHI010000290.1 GCA_019689515.1 Acetobacteraceae bacterium
GTGCGCAATGCGCGCAGCACGCTCGGCGCGGTGCTCGACCCGCTGGCCGACAAGGCGCTGCTCGTCTCGGTGTACGTGACCCTCGCCGCGATCCATGTGCTGCCGAGTTGGCTGGCGATCCTGGTGGTGTTCCGCGATCTGCTGATCGTGAGCGGCGTGCTGATGCTGGCCGTGATCGGCGCGCCGCCGCGCATCCGCCCGCTGCTCATCTCCAAGCTGAACACGGCGCTGCAGATCGGGCTGGCGGCGCTCGCTCTGCTGGTCGAGGGCTATGACCTCGAGCTCGGCGGGCTGCTCGCGGCGATGGTCTGGCTGGTAGCGGCGAGCACCCTGGTCTCGGGCGCGGCCTATGTCGTCTCCATCGCCTCGCGCGGCGAGGTCGGCCCACGGTGAGTCGGGTGGCCGCGCCGCCTCCGCCCCGATCGCGGCCCGAGGCGGCGGAGCGCGGACTCGGCCCGGCTTCGCCGTCGCCAGCGCCGCCTCCTGCCGAGTCCGCCGCCGCTGCGGCGGCGCGGGGCGGCGGGCGCTGGTCCCCTCCGCCTCCCTCTGGCGGCGGCAGCGGGCCGCGCACCGCAACGCCGCGCCAGCGCCTCGGCCTGGTCCTCGGCCTGTTCGGCGCCCTGCTCTTCGTCCTCTGGCTGTTCCAGAGCATCCTCACGCCCTTCGTGCTGGCGGGGGTGATCGCCTATTTCCTTGACCCGCCGGCGACCCGGCTGACGCGGCTCGGGCTGCCCCGCGGCCTGGCGGCGCTGCTCCTCGTGCTCGCGCTGGTGCTGTTCGCGCTGCTCTGCGTGCTGCTGCTCTGGCCGCTCGTGATCGCGCAGATCGGCGTGCTCGTAGCCAGCCTGCCCGCCTATGTCGCGCGCGTCGGCGCGGCGCTGCGCGACGCGCTGGTTCGGCTGGAGGAGGCCCTCGGGCCGACCTACATGGACACGCAGCTCCGCGAGCTGGCGATCAACCAGGTCGCCGCGATGCTCTCCTGGCTCGGCACCTCGGCCACGCGGCTGCTCGGCGGAGGGTTCGCGATCTTCAACGTGTTCACCTTCGTGGTGGTCACGCCGATCGTCGCCTTCTACCTGCTGCGCGACTGGCCGCGCATCCTCGCGCGCATCGAGAGCTGGCTGCCGCGTCGCTCGGCCAACACGATCCGCCAGCTCGCGCGGGACACGGACCGGGTGCTGTCCGCCTGGCTGCGCGGGCAGCTCCTCTGCTCCACCGGGCTCGGCGTCTATTACGCGGTCGGGCTGTCCCTCGCGGGGCTCGAGCTCGGGCTGATGGTGGGGCTGCTCTCCGGCATCCTGACCTTCATCCCCTATGTCGGCTCGACCACGGGCCTGCTGCTCGCGACGGTGCTGGCGATCGGCCAGTTCGGCACCTGGCAGGAGGTGATGGTCGTCGTGGCGATCTTCGTCACCGGGCAGTTCGTGGAAGGCTACATCATCTACCCCTATCTCCTGGGGGACCGGGTGGAGCTGCACGCGGTGTGGGTGATCTTCGCGCTGTTCGCGGGGGGCGTGGCCTTCGGGTTCCTGGGCGTGCTGCTGGCGGTGCCGATGGCCGCCGCGCTCGGCGTGGTGGCGCGCTACTGGCTGCGCCGCTACCTGGAGAGTCCGCTCTACCTCGACCCGCCGCGCACCGGGACATGAGCGCGGGCAGGGCGGCGGGGCGCAGCGCCGCCGGGAACGGCGCGGCCGGAGGCGACATGCACGGGCCGGGTCCGCGGCAACTGACGCTCGCTCTGCCGATCGAGGCGTCCTTCGCGCGCGAGGACGTGTTGGAGGACGAGTCGAACGCCGCGGCTCTCGCCTGGCTCGATCGTGTGACGGACTGGCCGCAGGGGCGGCTCGCGCTCTGGGGGCCGCCGGGCGTGGGAAAGACGCACATGCTGCACAGCCTCGCCGCCGCGCGCGGCTGGCGCGTGTTGCAGGGGCCGGCGCTTCGCGGCCTGCCGGAGCCGGGGCCGGCCGTGCTGGACGACGCCGATTGCGTCGCTGAGGAGCGCGCCCTGCTGCACCTCCTGAATCTCTGCGCGGAGCGGGGCGATCCGCTGCTGCTGGCCGGCCGCGCTCCGCCGGCGCGCTGGCCGGTCGCGCTGCCCGACCTCGCGAGCCGGCTGCGCGCGACCCATGCGGTGGAGATCGGGCGGCCGAGCGAGGCGCTGCTGGCGGCGCTGCTCGCCAAGTACTTCGCCGATCGGCAACTCCGCGTCGCGCCGGAGGTTCAGGCTTGGTTGCTCGCCCGCCTGCCGCGGGAGGGCGGGGCGCTGGCCGAGGCGGCGGCCCGGCTGGACCGCGCAGCGCTGGCCGCCGGCGGGGCCGTGACGCGGGCGCTGGCGCGCGAGGTGCTGCGGGATTTCGAAGGCTTTGCGGCCGCCGGCTCCGCCGAGGATTCCGCATCCTTGCCGGAATCCGCGGCGACGCCCACCTTGCTGTAGTAGTCTTTGCGCATGAGCAGCGTCAGCGCCACCGCCCCGACGGCCGTTCCCCCTCAACCGCGGCTGGTTGCCTCCTCGGAGGAGCCGTCGTCGGAGGAGCCGTCGCCGCCGGTGACGGCCGCGTCCGCGATCGCGCCGGACAGCCCGAGCCGCTTCATCAACCGTGAGTTGTCCTGGCTCGACTTCAACCATCGGGTGCTGGAGGAGGCGGCGAATCCGCGTCATCCGCTGCTTGAGCGCCTGCGCTTCGTTGCCATCTCGGCTTCGAACCTGGACGAGTTCTATTCGGTGCGCGTTGCCGGCCTGGTCGGCCAGGAGCGCGCCGGCATCGCCAAGCCCTCGCCGGACGGACTCACGCCGAGCCAGCAGCTCGCCGCGATCCATGCCCGCGCGCAGCAGCTGATCGACGAGCAGCAGCGCGCCTGGCGCGAGCTGCGCCGCCTGCTGCGCGAGGCCGGCGTCGTCGTGGTCGAGCCGCGGGAGCTGTCGGACGCCGACATGCGCTGGCTCGAGACCTGGTTCATGGAGCGGGTCTTCCCGGTGCTGACGCCGCTCGCCGTGGATCCGGCCCATCCCTTCCCGTTCATCGCAAACCTCGCGCTCTGCATGGTGCTCAAGCTCGTGCGCGAGGAGGACGGCGGCACGATGCGCGCGATGCTGCCGCTGCCGCCGCAGATCGAACGCTTCATCCGCCTGCAGCCGCCGACGCCGGTCGCGGCCGATTCAGGGGCGGCAGTGCCCGGGGCGTCGGCTCCTGCGGCGGCGGGGCCGCAGCCGATCCGCTTCCTCCTGCTCGAGGACCTGATCGGGCTGTTCCTCGACCGTCTGTTCCCGGGCTTCATCCTCGCCGAGCAGGGCCTGTTCCGCCTGATCCGCGACACCGATGTGGAGTTCGAGGAGGAGGCGGAGGACCTCGTGCGGTCCTACGAGAGCGCGCTGAAGCGCCGGCGCCGCGGCCGCCCGATCCGCCTCTCCGTCACTGCCGCGACGCCGCCCGACATGGTGGACTTCGTCGCCGAGGCCCTGTCGGCGGAGCGCGGCAACGTGTTCGTGGTGGAGGGGCTGCTCGGCGTCTCCGACCTCCGTCAGCTCATCGTGGACGACCGGCCGGACCTGCTGTTCACGCCCTACACGCCGCGCTTCCCGGAGCGCATCCTGGACTACGGCGGGGACTGCTTCGCCGCGATCCGCGCCAAGGACATCGTCGTCCACCACCCCTACGAATCCTTCGACGTGGTGGTGCAGTTCCTGCGCCAGGCGGCGCGCGACCCGAACGTCGTCGCGATCAAGCAGACGCTCTACCGCACGAGCCGCGAGAGCCCGATCGCCCGCGCGCTGATCGAGGCAGCCGAGGCGGGCAAGAGCGTGACCGGCGTCGTCGAGATCAAGGCCCGCTTCGACGAGGAGCGCAACATCGCCCTCGCGCGCGAGCTGGAGGCCGCCGGGGTGCAGGTGGTGTACGGCTTCGTGGACCTGAAGACCCACGCCAAGGTGAGCCTGGTGGTGCGGCGCGAGGGGAGCGCACTGCGCTCCTACGCGCATTTTGGTACCGGCAACTACCACCCCGTCACGGCGCGGATCTACACCGATCTCTCCTTCTTCACCGCCGATCCGGCGCTGACGCGCGACGCGGCGCGGCTGTTCAACTACCTGACCGGCTACGCGCGGCCCGAGCGGATGGAGGCACTGGCCTTTGCCCCGCTCACCATGCGCCCCGCGCTGCTCGGGTTGATCGAGCAGGAGATCGCCTTCGCGCGCGAGGGCAGGCCCGCCGGAATCTGGATCAAGGTGAACAGCCTGGTGGACGAGCAGATCATCGACGCCCTGTATCGCGCGAGCCAGGCGGGCGTGAAGATCGACCTCGTGGTGCGCGGCATCTGCTGCCTGCGCCCCGGGGTGAAGGGGCTCTCGGAGAACATCCGGGTGAAGTCCATTGTCGGGCGCTTCCTGGAGCACAGCCGCATCTACGTCTTCGGCAATGGCCACCGGCTGCCCTCGCGGCGCGCGCGGGTGTTCATCTCCTCCGCCGACCTGATGGCGCGCAACCTCGACTGGCGGGTCGAGACCATGGTGCCGGTCGAGAACCCCACGGTGCACGCGCAGATCCTCGACCAGATCATGGTGACCAACCTGAAGGACACGATGCAGTCCTGGGTGCTGGGGCCGGACGGGACCTACCGCCGGCTCGACCCGGGCCCGAACCCGGTCTCGGCGCATGAGTACTTCATGACCAACCCCTCGCTGTCCGGCCGCGGCAGCGCGCTGCACCGGGCGCCGCCCCGTCCGGTCGCCGTGGCGCCGCGCCGCGTCCGGCCGGACCGGGTGCTGCAGGACTGAGCGCCTTGGACCTCCCGTTCAGTTCTGGTGGCGCGCCGGCCGGCGCCGGGCTTGCCATCCCGCCGTCTGTCGCTGCGCCGCGATGCGGCGTGGTGGACCTCGGCTCGAACTCGGTGCGCCTCGTCGTCTTCGAGGGCCGCGTGCGCAACCCGGTGCCCGTCTTCAACGAGAAGGCGGTGCTCGGCCTCGGCCGTGGCCTCCTCTCGACCGGCCGGCTCAACGAGGCGGCGGTGGAGCAGGCGCTGACGGTGATGTGCCGCTACCACGCGGTGGCGCGCGCCATGGAGGCCGATCCGGTGGAGGTGCTGGCCACCTCCGCGGTGCGCGATGCCGCCAATGGAGCCGAATTCGTCGAGGCGCTCCGCGCCCGCCTGGGGCCCGAGGTGCCGATCCGCATCCTCACCGGCGAGGCAGAGGCACGGCTTTCGGCCGAGGGCGTGCTGCTCGGCTTCCCCGGCGCCAACGGTGTCCTCGCCGATCTCGGCGGCGGCTCGCTCGAACTGGCCGAGTTGGTGGAGGGCCGGGCCGGGCGTCTCGCGAGCCTGCCGCTCGGCACCCTGCGCCTGGCCGAGCGCGCCGGCGGCGAGCCGGCGCGCGCGCGCGCCGTGGCGCGGGCCGAGCTCGAGCG
>JADGHI010000291.1 GCA_019689515.1 Acetobacteraceae bacterium
CGTGACGACCGCGCGCAGGAGAGCCGGGAGGGCTTCGGCGTGCTCCTGCGCTGCCCTGGCGTCTCGTGGCCGGGCCGTCCGGCGTTCCTCAGCGCGCCGCTCTCCTCCGCCAGTCCTCCGGCGCGTCGAAGCGCCCGGCCCAGAGACCCAGCCTCTCGCGGCGAGCCGCCGCCTCGGCCGAGGCGTAGTCCTCGGCGTAGCGGCGGAACGCGACCGCCCAGCCGGCGCGCACCATCGCCTCGCCGATATCGGCGCCGCCTGCCCGACAGACGGCGAGGACGCGGCCGTAGCGGTCCTGGCCGCGGCCAGCGCAGCGCACCTCGCGCCCGGCCAGCAGCTGCGCGAGCGCCCGCGTCGCCTCCTCGCCGCAGGCGTAGGACCGTCCACCGCGCTCGCAGGCCTGGTCCCGCTCCGGCGCGTCGATGCCGTGCAGCCGGACGCGGCGGCCCGCGACCTCGATCGTGTCCCCGTCAATCACCCGCGCCCGGCCCTGAAGCACCGCCGCCGGCCCGGCCGGAGGAGCCCGCCGGGGCGCGCTGGTGGAGGGCATCCAATCGCGGTGCGCGCCAAGCTCGATCAGCACGCCGATGGCGATCGAGATCAGCGCAAGCACGAGGGTGATGACACGGCGGTGGCGACGCATGGCGCCTCCAACCTAGCCGAGATCGCGCCGGCTGCACCCGGCGGGCCGGTCAGCATGACCGGCGAAAGCATCCTCAGCGCGTCGGCTTCCCATCACAGCGCAGACCTGCGCGAAGCCGGCGCGCCCGCGCGTGCTCCTCGGACTGCGGTCAGTCCGCTGCAGCGGCGCCCGCGGCGGCGCCCTGCGCCGGGCCGATCCCGCCGACAACCGCGCGCTCCACCGGCACCGCGATCTCGCAGACGAGCCCGGCAGGCTCCCACCGCCGCTCGACCTGCCCGCCGAGCTGGTCGCGGACCGTCGCCTCGACCACCCGCGAGCCGAAGCCGCGCCGCGCGGGCGGACCGGCCAGCGGCGGACCTCCCGCCTCCTCCCAGCGAAGCCGCAGCAGGCGGGCGGCGCGGTCCACCCACCAGGCCACGCGCACACGCCCGCCGGGCGCGCTGAGCGCGCCGTACTTCACTGCATTCGTCGCCAGCTCGTGCAGCGCCATGGAGAGCGCCTGCATCGCGACCGGCGCCAGCGCCAGGTCGGGCCCCTCCACCTCGACGCGGGGCGGGGCGGCGGCGGCGTCCACCGCGCAGGCATTGCCTCCCGGCAGGAAGGCTGCCAGCTCGGCCTCGATGAGCGGCCGGAGCGCCGCGCCCTGCCACCGGCCCTCGGCGAGCAGGGTGTGGGCGCGCGCGAGCGCGGCGACGCGCCCCTCCACCGCGTGCGCGAAGGTCTCCGGATCGTCCTTGGGGGTGAGGCGCACCGCGGCCTGCACCACCGCGAGCGCGTTCTTGGCCCGGTGGTCCAGTTCGCGCATCAGCAGCGCCTGGCGCTCCTCCGACGCCTTCTGCTCGGTGACGTCGCGCATGATGCCGATGGTGCGCACCGGGCGGCCCCGCTCGTCCGCGATCGCCTCGGCGCGGGAGAGGATCCAGCGCATCGCCCCGTCGGAGCGGCGGAGGATGCGGAAGTCCAGCTCCGGAATGGGGCCGACCACCGGAGCCGCATCGGCGATCGCGGCGCGCGCCCGCTCCCTGTCCTCGGGGTGGACGAGCGAAAGGATGAGGTCGAGCGTGACCGGAGTGCCCGACTCGATGCCCCAGAGGCGGTAATTGCTCTCCGACCAGTGCCACCGGCCGGTCCGGCGGTCGAACTCCCACGCCCCGATGCCGCCCGCCTCCTGCGCCATGCGCAGCCGCTCCTCGGAGGCGCGGAGCGCCGCCTCGGCCTGCCGCGTCTCGGTGACGTCCACGTTCACCCCGATCATCCCGAGGAACTCGCCGCCCGCCCCGAACCGGGGCTGCGCCTCGGTGCGGAGGATGCGGTACGCCCCGTCCGCCGCGCGCCGGTAGCGCGCCTCGACGGCGAAGCCGGTGCGGTCCTGCATGGCGCGGGCGACGAGCGCGAACAGCTCGGCGCTGTCCTCGGGATGGAGCGTGGCGCCCCAGTCGAATTCCGGGATGGCCTCCGGAGCGACACCCCAGAACTCGCGCAGCGCCCGGTTCAGGTAGATGCACTTGCCGTCGCGGTCGCTCATCCAGAGCATCACGGGCGCGCTCTCCGCGACCAGGCGGAAGCGCGCCTCGCTCTCGCGCAGCGCCGCCTCGGCCGCGCGCCGCGCGGTGAGGTCCTCGACGCCCATCACGACGCGGCCCGGCAGGCCCGGCAGCGGGGCCGCGGTCAGCCGGACCGGCACGCGCGAACCGTCCTTGCGCAGGAACTCCTTCTCGAACGGGTCGGCCCGGCCGGTCTCAAGGATCTCGCGCACGGCCCGCTCGTCGAGGGGCAGGTGCTCGGGGGGGCGTGGCGGCGCGCCAGTCCCGCGCGCCGCTCTCGAACTCTTCCCGGGTGCAGTCCATGAGCTCCAACGCGCGGTCGTTCACCGCGAGCACCTCGCCCATCGTCGCGTCGAAGATGCCGAGGCCGAGCAGCCCGCTGTCGAACACGGCGCGCAGCCTGGCCTCGCTCTCGCGCAGCGCCGCTTCCACGGCGCGGCTCTCGGTGACGTCGAAGGTGACGCCGGCCATGCGCGCCGGCCGGCCGTCAGGCCCCCTGAGGACGCGGCCGCGGGTAGCGAGCCAGCGCTCCTCGCCGGTGTCGGCGCGCCGGATGCGGTATTCGGCGCGGTAGTCGCCGTCCCCGGCGAGGGCGCGGCGCAGCGCCGCCGCCCGCGCGGGCCGGTCCGCCGGGTGGAGCAGGGCGACGAATTGGTCCAGCCCGGCCTCGGGAGGAAGGCCGCAGAGCCGCCGCATCCCGTCGTCGAGGATCAGCCGGCCGCTGCCCGGCTCCCAGTCCCAGCTTCCCATGCGGCCGGCCTCGAGGGTCAGGCGCAGCCGCGCCGCGCCTTCGGCCAGCGCCGCCTCGGCCTCCTTCCGCTGGGTGATGTCGCGGATCACGCTGAGGAGCACCCGCTCGCCCGCGATCTCGGCGCCGACCGCGCTGACCTCGACCGGGAAGGTCGTGCCGTCGGCGCGGCGGTGCCAGGTTTCGAACAGCACGCCGCCCTCCTCGGCCTCGACCATCTGCGCCTCGACCTCCGGCAGGGTCTCGGGCGCGCGCAGGTCGCGGACGCTCATGCCGAGCAGCGCCGCGCGGTCATGGCCGTATGCCGCGACCGCCGCCGCGTTCGCCTCAAGGATGCGCCCGTCGCGGCGCAGGAAGAGCACAATGTCGCGCACGTGCTCGGCGATCAGGGCGAAGCGCCCGAGCGCCGCTTCCGCCGCCTTGCGCTCGGTGATGTCCTGCGTGGTCCCCGCGAGGCGCAGTACGGCCCCGGTCACGGGGTTGCGCTCGACCACGCGCCCGTGGCTCTCGATCCAGATCCACCGGTCGTCGCCGGGCCGCTGGAAGCGGTACTGGACCCGGTAGCTCTCCAGCCGGCCGGCGCAGGCCGCCTCGATGGTTTCCAGCACGCCGGCACGATCCTCGGGGTGGATGCGGTCGCGCCAGGAGGGATAGGCGCCGGTCTCCGCCTCGTCCGAGAAGCCGAAGATTTCCAGCGTGCGCGCCGAACGCCGCGCCGTGCGGCTGCGCAGGTCCACCTCCCAGGCGCCGAGCGCCGCCACGTCGAGCGCGAGCCGGAGCCACCCCTCGGAATCGCGCAGCGCCCTCTCCGCCTGGAGCCGGTCGATATGGGCGCGGCGCCGCGCTTCCGCGTCGCGGAAGGCGACGGTGATGCCGCCATCGCCGCTCGGGTAGGCGTCCAGCTCGACCCAGCGTCCGAGAATCGGCGAGACCACGCACAGATGGACCGGCTCCCGCCCCTCCTGCGCCCGCCGCACCGCCTCCCAGAGGGCGCTGCCGGCGACCTGCGGGAAGACCTCGGCGAATCGCCGCCCGAGCAGCGCCTCCGCCGGCAGGCCCCAGGCCTGCAGCGCCGCCCGGCTGGCGAAGCGCACGCGGCCCTCGGCGTCGAGGGCGTAGAGCGGTTCACCCAGGCTTTCGAGCACCTCCCGGTTGCGCCGCTCGCTGTCGGCCAGCGCGGCCTCGGCGCGCCGGCGCTCCCCGAGGGCGTCGCCCAGGGCGCGCGCCAGCTCGTCGGCCTCGCGCAGCCCCGTCGTCGCCGGCGGCAGACCCTGCCCTCCACCGACCGCGGCGGATGCGGCGCGGAAGGCGAGGACGGTGCGGCGCGCCAGCATGGCAGCGAAGCCAAGGCCCGCCGCGAGCACGAGCGCCCCCAGGCCGATCGTCCGCGCGAGGCCGGCGCGCAACGGCGCCGTGAATTCCGCCCTGGGCACCGTCAGCAGGAAGCGGTAGCCGCTGCGCGGCCCGAGCGCGAAGGCCGTGACCACTGGCACGCCGTCGAGGGTGGTGAGGTCGGCGAGGATGCCCTCGCTCGACGGCGCCATCCGGGCGAGCACCTCCGGCCGCGCCGGACGCCCGACGATCCCCTCCTCCTCGCCGGTCCGGGCGATGGAAACGCCGCTCCGGTCCAGCACCGCAGCGACGCGGCCCGCGCGCGCATCCGCCTCCGACAGGCCGGTGGCGGCCCGCAGCACCGCGGCCACCCGGTCACGCGGAAAGTCGAGCTCGACGCCCCCGGCGGCGATCCGGCCTCCGCCCTCGTCACCGGCCGCAGTCGCCGAGGAAGGAACGAAGACGGGCACCCCGACGGCGACGCTCAGCGCGCCCGTCAGCGGCGCCCGGAACAGATCGGCCCCCTCGCCACGCCCCGCCGTGATTACCCGCAGCGCGGCGTCCGGGGCCCGGATGCCGCCGCCGCCGCGCGCCGGATGCTCGCCGGGCGGCCGGAGCGTGCTGAGCGCGATGGTGCCGTCGGCGGCGACGAGGGTGACGGGCGCGCCGCCGAAGACGGCCGAGGCGGCACGCATCTCCTCCTCGAAGGCCGCGAGGTCGCCGCGCGCGAGTGCCGGCGACGCGGCCAGCACGTCGAGGACCGTCCAGGCCCGGTCGAAGTCCCGCTCGAACGCCAGGGCGAGCGCGCGGACGCGGCTGAGGAGCGCCTCCTCGGCGCGGGCGCGGACGCCGTCCTGCGCGGTCCAGACCGTCCATGCCGCAAGGCCGAGGAGCGGCAGGGCCACCGCGGCGACGAGGAGGAGCAAGCGGCGCGCGAGGGGTGAGGCTGGCCTGGTGCCGTCGCCGGCGGCCCTGGCCTTCGGAGGGCGGGCCAACCCCGGCAGTGCCGGCGCCAGCACCTTGCGAGTCCAGAGCGAACTCATGTCGGGTCGATCAAGAACCTCGCTGCGCTGCCGGCGGAATGGGTCGGTGGCGGCGCCCGCCCGCGCCCGCCCCCCC
>JADGHI010000292.1 GCA_019689515.1 Acetobacteraceae bacterium
GGTCCATGGGCCGGGCAGGGTAGGGGGGTGGCCCCGTCAACGGCAACGCGCCCGCCGGGGAGCGTGCGCGTCCGGCGGATGTGGCGGGGCGAGGCGGCCGGGCCGCAGCGCGGCAACGGCCTCCGCTCCTGTGCGCTACCCCTCCCAGCGGAGGATCAGGCAATGGCCACGATATCCGAGCACCGCCTCTTCCTTGCCCTCGCGACGCTCACCCACGCCTTCTCCGAGGGTGCCCTCCCGACCGCGCCGGGGGAGGGGGCGGCGCCTCCCGAGGGTGCGCCGGCGGGACTGCCCGGCGAGAGCGCGGGGGCGACCGACGCTTCCGCCACGCTCGCCGGGATGGACAAGGAGGCGCGCGAGGCGCTGGGCGAGGCGGCCCTCGCGGTCGCCTTCGGTGCCTTCGCGGCAAGTGGCGGCGAGGCCGGGCCGATGCAGGCCCTCCTCGCCGCGATGGGCCTGATGGCAGCTCTCGCCGATGAGGAACCGGACCCGCCCGCGGAGGTCCTCGGCATCGCGGCCGAGGACGCGCGCGTGGAGGACGAGATCGACCGCGCTGGCGAGGCGCTGGACGCGGAATTCGGCCGCGATGCCACGGTGGAGGCGGTCACCGCCGCGCTGGAGGCGCGGATCCTCGGCACGGCCATCACCCTCGCCGGCTGCACGCTGCCCGAGGGGGTGGAGGGCCCAACGGCGGTCCGCCTGCGGGCCGCGCGCTGCCTGACACGGCTGGCGGCAGGGCTATTGGCAATGAATGCCGTGGCGGGCGGTGCGGCCGGAGCGCCGTTGCCAGCGCAGCCGGAGGGCGGATCGGGCAGCGCATGACGCCACCGGCCGGCGGGCGACGGCGATCCTCCCCTGGCGCTAGGACCGGCCACTTCCCACCTCGCCACCCTCCTCCTCCAGCGGCAGGTCGCAACGGTTGTGGATGTGCGTCGCGGCGAGCGCGGCATGGCCCATCCCCACGACGATCTGGTCCACTCCCCGCACGATGTCGCCCGCGGCATAGAGGCCCCTCACCGTCGTTTGGCAGTGCCCGTCCACGACCAGCGCGCCGGAGGGGTCATGCCGGGCGCCGAGGGCGGTGCCGAGGTCGGACCGGTATTTCAGGCCCAGCGCAGAGTAGAGCACGTCGAAGCGGTATCGCTCGCCGCCGCCGGTGCGGATCGCGGCGATCCGGTCGCCCTGCACTTCCAGCGCCGCGATCGGCGCCTCGACGATGCGGATCCGCTGGCGCCGCGCCCGTTCGCGCCGCGCGTCGTCGAGTTCCATCGGCTGCCCGAGGGTGAGCAGGGTGACGTCGTCCGAATAGGTGAGGGCGATGAACTCGGCCTCGGCGAGGCCGCGGTCGCCATGCCCGATCACCGCGAGCCGCTGGTCGCGCGATTCGTAGCCGTCGCAGATCGGGCAGTAGCGCACGAGGCCGCGGCGCACCGCGTCGGTCAGGTCGGGAAGCTCGGGCTCCACATCCACCGCGCCGGTGGCGAGCAGCACGCGCTTTGCCCGGAGCTGCCGCGCGGCCCCGCTGCCCTTCTGCTCCAGGATGGCGAGGAATCCAGTGCCGCCGGGCTGCTTCCGCAGCCCCGTGACCAGGCCATCGAGCAGCCTCACGCCGTAGCGCTCCGTGGCCGCCCGTGCGCGGCGCAGGATCTCCGGGCCGGGGATGCAATCGCCGAAGAGGGGGATGTTGTGGCTCTTGGGAATCCAGGCGGCGCGCGGGGAGCCGCCGTCCACCACCAGGAAGCGGCGCTTGAAGCGCGCCAGGTAGACGGCCGCGGTGAGCCCGGCCGGCCCGCCTCCGGTGATCAGGGCATCGAGTGCGTCATCCTGCTCCTGCGGCTTCGGCATCGGGCTGCCCTCCGTCCTGCGGTCCTCTTGGCATGGCTCGTGGCGGCTTCAGCATCAGGGCGCACGCGCGGGCGGGCGCTGGCTGCCTGCGGGGCTGCAACGCCCGCGGCTGCCTGAGGTCGCGCGTGGAGGATGGCTCCCTCGGCGAAGGGGAATGAAGGGAACCGCCCCCTGCCTTCGCGCTTTGCGTGTCGTGGTGCGGCGGGGCCGACCAATGGATCCCGCCCCCGATGAGGCCGGCCGGGACGGGCGGCGAGGGGGACGGCGTTGACACCGGAGCAGGCCATCGCCTTCGGCATCCTCGGCGCGACCGTCCTGCTCTTCGCCTGGGGACGCCTGCCCTACGACCTGGTCGCGCTGCTCTCGCTGCTCGCTGCCGTGCTGACAGGCGTGGTGCCCGCCGACCGCGCCTTCACGGGCTTCGGCGACGAGGTCGTCGCGATCGTCGCCGGAGCGCTCCTGGTGAGCGCCGCCGTCGCCCGCTCCGGCTTCGTGGAGACGGCGATCCGTCCGTTGCTGCCGCGCCTCCGCACCGCCGCGGTGCAGGTGCCGGTGCTGGCCGGGGCGGTGCTGGTGCTCTCCGCGGTCACCAAGAATGTCGGCGCGCTCGCGATCTTCATGCCCGTCGCGTTCCAGCTCGCCCGCCGCACCGGCACCCCGCTCTCGGCGCTGCTCATGCCGATGTCCTTCGCCTCACTGCTTGGGGGGCTGATCACGCTGATCGGCACCTCGCCCAACATCATCGTCTCCCGGGTGCGGCAGGAGGCGACGGGCCAGCCATTCGGGATGTTCGACTTCGCCCCTGTCGGCCTTGCGATCGCGGTTGCCGGACTGCTGGTGCTCAGCCTCGCCTGGCGCCTGCTCCCGCGTGGGCAGAAGCACCAGGCGACCGGCTCCATGGAGGCCGCCTTCACCCTCGAGGACTATACGACCGAGGCGCGCATCCCCCCGGGTTCGCCGATGGTCGGCAAGGCCCTCGCCACTCTCCTCTCCCGCGGCGAGGGGCGAGTCCGCGTAACCGCCGTCGTCCGCGACGGACGGCGCCACCCGCCCCTGTCGGACATGTCGCTCAAGGCGGAGGACCGCATACTGCTCGTGGGCGAGCCGGAGGATCTCGATGCCCTCGTCGCGCGCGCCAGGCTCGACTTGGCCGGCGAACGCCAGGCGGTGCCGCGGGAGGCCGCGCAGGTCGTGGAGGGCGTGGTCACGGCGGCGAGTCCGCTGATCGGCCAGAGCCCGGCGGAGCTCGACCTTCACCGCCGCTTCGGGATCAACCTTCTCGCCGTCAGCCGGCGCGACGAGAGCATCGCCCAGAAGCTCAGCACGCTCCGCATCCGCGCCGGGGACGTGCTGATCCTGAAGGCCCAGGCCGAGCGCCTGCCGGAGGCAATGGGCGCACTGCGCGTGCTGCCGCTTTCGGAGCGCGGCGTCTCGCTCGGGCGCAGCCGGCGCAGCGTCATCCCCCCGCTGGTGCTCGCTGCCGTGATGCTGCTGCTCGCCTTCGGCGTGCTGCCGGTCGCGATCGCCTTCCTCGCCGGTGCGGTCACGCTGCTCGCCTTGCGCTCCCTCACCATGCGCGAGGCCTACGAGGCGGTGGACTGGCCCATCATCATCCTGCTCGGCGCGCTGATCCCGGTGAGCGAGGCGATCCGCACGACCGGAGGAGCCGAGCTGATCGCGGGCCGGCTCTCGGGTGCGCTTCAGGCCCTGCCGCCGATCGGCGCCCTGGCGCTGGTCATGGCCTTCGCAATGGCCGTGACGCCCTTCCTCAACAACGCCGCGGCGGTGCTGGTCGTGGCGCCGATCGCGGTGAGCCTCGCGGGGAAGCTCGGCATGAGCCCGGACGCCTTCCTGATGGCGGTGGCGGTCGGCGCGGCCTGCGATTTCCTCACGCCGATCGGGCACCAGTGCAACACGCTGGTGATGGGCCCGGGCGGCTACCGCTTCGGCGACTACTGGCGGCTCGGCCTGCCGCTTTCGCTGACCGTGCTCGCGGTCGGCGTGCCGGCGATCGCGCTGGTCTGGCCGCTTGGGGGCGGCGGGCCGTAGGCGGGCGGCCGTGGTGGGAGTCCCGCAGGCAGAGGCGACGCAGGCAGGCTAGGGCTGTGCCGCCGGGGCTGCCACGCGCGCCTCCCGGTCGCCCAGCCAGCAGGCATGGATCCAGTCGAGGATTTCCGGCCACAGACGCGCATGCGCCTCCCGCCCGACGAGCGGGGCGAGGTGCCGCAGGGCAACGCCGCGTTCGGCCCGTTCGTGGCGCAGCACGCGCCGCGGCAGGTCCGCGGGTAGGGCAGCGAGGCCGGCGAGAACGGATTCGGGCGGCACCACGCGCCCCGGCGGGTTGACGACGGCGAGCACCGGGCTGCGCAGGCGCCCCAGCCCGATGCGCCGGCCACCGATCTCCAGCGTGCCCGATGCGAGGCGGTCCTCCCGATAGAGCCGCTCCAGCACATCCTCGAAGAGCTGTCCGGGCATCGCCAGCTCGTCCAGCAGCCAGCGCTCCACGCGCGCGTGAATCGCCGCGGCGAGCGGATCGGCAAGGCTCGCGCCGAAATCGGCCCAGCGCTCCAGCACGAAGGCCTCCGGCGCTGCCGCGGTGGCGAGCCGGGCGACGAAGGCGCCGGGCACCGGGCTCCCGGCCAAGTGCCGCAGGAGGCGCGCATGCGGCGCGGCGGCGGCGATGGCGCGCGCCAGCGGACCACCCCGTTCCGGCCCGAAGGCGAGCGGCGCGTCCACCAGCACGATGCCACGCATGCGCTCCGGCTGCAGCGCCGCGAAGATGGCGGCGAAGGTGCCGCCGAGCGAATGCCCGGCGAGCATGGCCGCGTCCTCGCCGGTCTCGTCCGCGATGACGTCGAGCGCGGCGAGCGGCAGGCACTCGGCGTAGTCCGCGAGGCCGAAGCCGTCCTCCGCCGCGCCCGGGTCAAGCCACTCCAGCAGATAGACGCGCAGGCCGCCGCTCAGGCAGCGCCGCACCACGCTGACCGGGGGCAGGAGGTCCCAGAGGTAGGCGCGCTTGATCGGGGCGGGGAGGATCAGCAGCACCGGCCGCGCCGGATGAGATCCGGGCGGCTGGTAGGCGCGGAGCCGCGCGCCAGGCAGCGTGGCGACGATGCGCGATGGCGTCTCCACAGGGCCGAGCCCGGACAGGTCGAGCACACGCCCGGCTCGGCGGCGGGCTTCGTCTAGCAAGGCGTAGGCATTGGGCAGCACGGGCATCGGGTGTCACTGAGGATTCGAAACCGCTCGCGGCGAATGAATGGCTGCGTCCGGCTCCGGGACGGCCCACCGCGCGGACGATGGCGGGGGCCTTGCGCGTCCGGGGTGGACTCAGGGCAGGAGGACGGGCGCGGGACACCGTGACGGCAAGTTCGGTGGAAGGGCGCGCAGCCGGCCAGGCACCTCGCGATCGTCCAGGAGGTGGTCGCCGCGCAGGCAGACGCACCTCGCCGCCGAGGACGTCGCAGCCGCGGCCCGGCCGGTCGGCTGGCGGCCGTGGACGCTACCGCCGCGCTTGGTCCCGGCGGTGAGCGCCCTCG
>JADGHI010000293.1 GCA_019689515.1 Acetobacteraceae bacterium
GGGCGCATGATCGGGCCGGGCACCGGGGCGGCGCAAGGCCGGGGCGACGCGAGCCGGGGCGGCGGGCGAAACGGTCGCGAAGCGGTACCGAAACAATTGTAGCCTCGCACGGGTCAGGACAACACGGGGCCGAAATGCGCATGGTGTACAGACCTGTCCTGGGTGCCGCCGGATGTGGCGGCATAGTGGGAGGGAGCGGCAGGGTGTGCATGCGCGGGAGGATTGACCGATGAGCGGGGCTGCCGCGGCGCCGGCCGGGTGGGCCGTGGCCTTCGGCCATTCGGTCACGATCGGGATCCTCGCCGCGACCGCTGGCGTGCTGGCGCTCGCCGCCGCGGCGATCGGGGGGCTGACCCTGGCGGGCCGCGGCACGCCGGCGCTGCGGCGGGAGCTGTGGCTGCGGCTCGGCTCCTGGGTCGTGCTGCTGCCGCTGATGCTCGGGCCGGTGCTCGCGGGGCGCGAGTGGACGATCGCGGCGGTATGCCTCCTCGGGCTTCTCTGCCTGCGCGAGTACGACCGGGCGACCGGACTGTTCCGTGAACACCTGCTGGTCGGCGTGGTGGTGGCCGGCATCCTCGCGGTGAATTTCGCCGCGCTGGATCATTGGTACGGGTTCTTCGTGGCGCTCTGGCCGCTGAGCGTCGGGGTGATCGCCGTCGCCTCGATCCCGCTCGACCGGCCGCAGGGCTACATCCAGCGGACGGCGCTGGCGATCTTCGCCTACATGCTGTTCGGCGCGGGGCTCGCGCATGTCGGATTCCTCGCCAACGATCCGGGGTACCGCCCGCTGCTGCTGCTGCTGCTGACCGCGGTGGGGCTGAACGACGTGGCGGCCTTCACCTGCGGGAAGCTGATCGGGGGACCGAAGCTGCTGCCTGCGACCAGCCCGAACAAGACGATCTCCGGCGCGCTGGGCGCGCTTGTCTGCACCACGGCGCTGGTGGCCTTCGTGGGCAGCTACATCTTCGCCGGCACGCCGATGGACAGTCTGGCGCTGCTGGTGCTGCTCGGGCTGATCGTGAGCGTCGCCGGGCAGGCCGGCGACCTGATGCTGTCCTCGATCAAGCGCGACATCGGGATCAAGGACATGGGGGTGGTGCTGCCGGGGCATGGCGGCATCCTGGACCGGTTCAACTCGCTGCTGCTGGTGGGGCCGGCCGTCTTCCATCTGCTGCACTACGTGATCGGCGTGGGCATGGGGCAGCCGGTGCGGCTGATCACGGCGGGAGGGGTGATGCTGCCATGAACTGGCAGCTTAAGCCGGCGCAGGACTTCGGCCTGTCAGCGCGCGAGCGGCTGCGCAGCCAGGCGCGGGAGGCCGGGCTCGGCAGCGCGCTGCTGCAGGGCGTATGGCGGCGGGCGGTGCGCGGCTATCTCGCGCTGTTTCACCGGCTGACGGTGACGGGGCGGGAGAATCTGCCGGCACGGCCGCCCTTCGTGCTGATCGCGAACCATACGAGTCATCTGGATGCGCTGACGCTCTCGGCCGTGCTGCGCGGCGAGGCGGCGCGGCGGGCCTTCTCGCTCGCGGCGGGGGATGTGTTCTTCTCGTCGGTGGGGGTGTCGGCCTTCGCGGCCTATGCGGTGAATGCGCTGCCGCTCTGGCGCAAGCGGAACCGGCAGAAGGACCTGCTCAGCCTGCGCCGCCGGCTGGCGGAGGAGGAACTCGTCTTCATCCTGTTCCCCGAGGGCACGCGGAGCCGCAATGGCCGCATGGCGCCGTTCCAGCCCGGGATCGGTGCGCTGGTGGCGGGGAGTGCGGTTCCGGTGGTGCCGTGCCACCTCGACGGCGCCTTCGCGGCCTGGCCGCCGGATCGGCGCCTGCCGCGTCCTTTGCCGCTGCATCTGACGATCGGGGCGCCGCTGCGCTTCGACGCGCTGGCGAACGATCGTGCGGGCTGGGACGCGGCGGCACGTGCCTGCGAGGATGCGGTGCGTGGGCTCGCCGCCGCGAAGGAGGGCCGATGATGGGCCGCAACGCGCTGACGCTCTACGCCCTGAAGCCGCGCTTTCAGGCGTTGCTGCGGCCGCTGGCCGCGCAGCTCGCCGTGACGGGCGTGACGGCGAACCAGGTGACGGTTGCCGCGGCCGTGGGGTCGGTCGCGATCGGGCTGCTGGTGGCCGTGCGCGGTCCGGAAATTCGGGCGCTGTTCCTGCTGGTGCCGATCTGGCTGCTGCTGCGCATGGCGCTGAACGCGCTGGACGGGATGCTGGCGCGCGAGCACGGGCAGCGCAGCCGCCTCGGCTTCTATCTGAACGAGATCGGCGACGTGGTCTCCGACGCCGCGCTCTACGCGCCCTTTGCTCTGCTGCCGCCCTTCGGGCCGGCGGGTGTCGGGACGGTGATCCTGCTCGCGACGCTGTCGGAGTTCGCCGGCGTGTTGGCTGCGGCCGATGCGGGCGGCGCACGCCGCTACGACGGGCCGCTGGGAAAGAGCGACCGCGCGCTGGTGTTCGGCGCGCTGGGGCTGTGGGCCGGCATCGCGGGGACGCTGCCGGAGTGGCTCTCCTGGCTGATGCCGGTGCTGGCGCTGCTGCTGGTGATGACGACGGTCAACCGCGTGCGCTCCGGCCTCGCCGCCGGCGTGGATGCCGCGGAGGCAGCCACGGTGGCCGGCGCGCTGCCTGCGCCCGGTGGACCCATGTCGCGCCCCGTCGAGGAATCGAGCTTCCGGACCCATGATGGGGTGGAGCTGTTCTATCGGTACTGGCCGGCCGCGACGCCCACGCCGCGCGGCGCCGTCGTGATGTTCCACCGTGGGCACGAGCATTCCGGCCGCATGGCGCATCTGCCGGAGGAGCTCGACCTGCCGGACTTCGCCTTCTTCGCCTGGGACGCGCGCGGGCATGGCCGCTCGCCGGGCGAGCGCGGGCACAGCCCGTCGCTGGCGGACTCGGTGCGCGACGTGCAGGACTTCATCGAGCACATCGAGCATGTGCATGGCATCGCCGAGGAGGACATCGCCGTCCTCGCGCAGAGCGTCGGCGCCGTGCTGGCCGCGACCTGGGCGCATGACTACGCGCCACGGGTGCGCTGCCTGGTGCTGGCCTCGCCGGCCTTTAAGGTGAAGCTCTACGTGCCCTTCGCGCGAGCAGGGCTGCGGCTGCTGCGGGCGCTGCGCGGGAACTTCGTCGTCAACTCCTACGTGAAGGCGCGCTTCCTGACCCACGATCCCGTGCGCATCGCCTCCTACGACGCCGATCCGCTGATCACGCGGCCGATCTCGGTGAACATCCTCCTCGAGCTCTACGAGGCGGCGGAGCGGGTGGTGGCGGATGCGCGGGCGATCGCGATCCCGACGCAGCTGCTGATCTCCGGTGCGGACTGGGTGGTGCACCACGGCCCGCAGCATCGCTTCTATGAACGGCTTGGGACGCCGATCAAGGAGCGCCATGTGCTGCCCGGCTTCTTTCACGACACGCTGGGCGAGCGCGATCGCGCGGTTGCGCTGCTGGAGGTGCGGCGCTTCGTCCTGGAGCGGTTCGCGGAGCCGCTGCATCGGCCTGCTCTGTTCGATGCCGATCGCGCAGGCTTCACTCGCGACGAGGCGGATGCGCTGGCCTCACCGTTGCCGGCGCTGTCGCCGCGCGGCTTGTACTGGGCCGCGACGCGGATGGGCCTGCGCGTGGGTGGATCGCTCTCGGAGGGGATCGCGCTCGGCCACGCGACCGGGTTCGATTCCGGTTCGACGCTCGATTACGTGTACCGCAACGAGGCGCGCGGCTCCGGTCCGCTCGGGCGGATGCTGGACCGCGCCTATCTCGACTCGCTCGGCTGGCGGGGCATCCGGCAACGCAAGCTGCATGTGGAGGAGCTGCTGCGCGAGGCGATGCAGCGCCTAGCGGAGGAAGGGCTGCCGGTGCGTGTGATGGACATCGCGGCTGGGCACGGGCGCTACGTGCTGGAGGCGCTGGAGGGCGCGCCGGTGCGGCCGGACTCCATCCTGCTGCGCGACTACAGCGAGCTGAACGTGACGGCCGGGCAGCGGCTGATCGCGGAGAAGAGGCTCGGAGAGATCGCACGCTTCGTGCAGGCGGATGCCTTCGACCGTGACGGCCTCGCCATGGTGGAGCCGAAGCCGACGCTTGCCGTCGTCTCGGGCCTCTACGAGTTGTTCGCGGGCAACGCGATGGTGCGGCGCTCGCTTGAGGGGCTTGCCGCGGTGGTGCCCGAGGGGGGCTATCTCGTCTACACGAACCAGCCCTGGCATCCTCAGCTTGAGATGATCGCGCGTGCGCTGACCAGCCATCGGCAGGGGCAGGCGTGGATCATGCGCCGCCGGACGCAGGAGGAAATGGACCAGCTCGTCCGCGCTGCCGGGTTCCGCAAGGTGACGCAGCGGATTGACCAGTGGGGCATCTTCACCGTCTCGCTCGCCGTGCGGAGCGCAGCGTGAGCGTCGCGATGGCCGGCGGGGCCGTGGAAGACGCACGGTTCAGGTTCCGCGCGCTGGGCTGGCTGCTGTTCCTCGGGCCATTCTTCTTCCTGAGCTATGGGACGGCGAATTGGCTCGCGGCGCAGCGCGGCAACGTACCCTCCGTCGTGTTCGAGTGGGAGCGGGCGATCCCCTTCGTTCCCTGGACGATCATTCCCTATTGGTCGATTGACGCGTTCTATGCGGTCTCGCTCTTCGTCTGCGCGACGCGGGCCGAGCTCGACACCCATGCGAAGCGGCTGCTGACCGCGCAGGTCATCGCTGTCGCGTGCTTCGTGGCCTTCCCACTGCGCTTCTCCTTCCCGCGGCCGGAGACCGACGGGGTGTTCGAGGCGTTGTTCGATCTCCTCGGGAGCTTCGACCAGCCCTTCAACCAGGCGCCGTCGCTGCACATCGCGTTGCTGGTGGTGCTCTGGGTCCTGTATGCGCGGCGCGTGCCGCGCTGGGCGGTGTGGCCGCTGCATCTCTGGTTCGCGCTGATCGGGATCTCGGTGCTGACCACCTACCAGCATCACTTCCTGGACGTGCCGACCGGTGCGCTGTTGGGCCTGGTTTGCCTTTGGCTCTGGCCGGACGAGGGTGTGACGCCGCCGGTGCGCGCGGCACGCCTCGCGTGGGATCCGCGGCGCTGGCGGCTGGCCGGTTGGTACGCCTTCGGAAGCGGGCTCTGCGCCGGTGTCGCGGGGGCGTTCGGCGGTGCCGCGCTGTGGTTGCTCTGGCCGGCCGTGTCGCTGGCGCTCGTCGCCGCGAATTATGCGTTCGTCGGACCGGAGGGCTTCCAGAAGCGGGGGGATGGCCGGCTGAGTCTCGCGTCATGGTGGCTGTTTGCACCCTACCTGCTCGGCGCCTGGGTCAACTCGAAGCTCTGGCAGGGGGACGGGCGGCGTTGCGCGGCGGTGCGGGATGGCGTCTTGCTCGGGCGGCTGCCGTCGCGCGGGGCG
>JADGHI010000294.1 GCA_019689515.1 Acetobacteraceae bacterium
GGGCCGCGCCCCCGGGGGTGTGGCCCCCGCGGGCGCGGGCCGCCGGGGGCGGCGCCGCGGTGCCTCGCCTCCTCCCCGTGCAGCCGCGAACGATGGTCGAGCAGGCCGCGGAGGCCGTGGTCGCCGCCGCGACGCGCGGCGTCTTCCTGCCCGGCGACCGGCTGGTCGAAGCGGAGATCGCGCGCGACCTCGGCATCAGCCGGGTCCCGGTGCGCGAGGCGCTGCGCCTCCTGGAAAGCCAGGGAATCGTGGTCAGCACGCCCTACAAGGGCATGCGGCTGATGCAGGTGACCAACCGCGGCGTGGCCGAGCTCATGCGGGTGCGGCTCGCCCTAGAGACTCTCGCGCTGCGCGGCGTGGTGGAGGACGGGGTCGCGCCGGAAAGCATCGCCGCGCTGCGCCGCGCCGCGGACCGCATGCGCCAGGCCGCCGCCGAGGCCGACATGGCGGCCGCGGTCGCGGCGGACGAGGCGTTCCACGGCGAGCTCTGCCGCGCCTCGGGCAACGCGACGCTGCACGCGGTCTGGCACAGCCTGGCACGCCAGATCACCGTGCTCTGGGGCCTTGCCGCCCCGCACCGCGACCTCGCCCAGCTCGCGCGCGAGCACGAGGCGCTGGTGGCGAAGCTCGCCGCCGGCGACCTGGCAGGCGCGGAGGCGCTGCTCTCCACCCATGTGGGCTGGCACATGAGCTTCGACTTCGAGGCCGCGGTGGAGCAGCGCCGGCGTCAGCGCAGCGCGGCCTGACCGCGACGCGCCGCCGCCTCTGTCAGAACACCTCGCCCCAGCGGCCGAGGAAACCGAATTCCTCGATCGGGCGGCGGATGCGAGGGCTGGTTTCGCGCGTCCGGTAGGGCTCGGCGAGCGCATCCGGGCTGCCGGGTTGGCCGAGCGCGATTGCCGTGACCGGGTCGTAGCCCTCCGGGATGGCGAGGGCCTCGCGCGCCTTTCCGGGGTCGAATCCGGCCATCTGATGCGCCTGTAGCCCCATTGCCGCCGCCTGCAACGCGAGCAGCGCGCTCGCTGCGCCGGTGTCGTACCAGGCGTGGCGGTTGGGGCTGCCGTTCTGCGGGAAGTCCGTGCGGGCGACCGCGATCATGAGCACCGGCGCCAGCGCGCACCAGGACCGGTTGCCCGTCGAGAGGCAGTCGAGCAGGGCAGCGAAGGCCTCCGGCTCGCGGTGGCGGCGGGCGATCACGTAGTGCCAGGGCTGCGCGTTGTAGCAGCTCGGCGCCCAGCGCGCGGCTTCCAGCAATCGCTTCAGCGCCTCCTCCGGCACCTCGCGGTCGAGGAAGCTGCGCGGGCTCCAGCGGGAGGCGATCAGCGGCGCGATCGGGTATGCGGCGGGCGCGGTGCGGTCGGAAGGCGCGGCGGGGGCGTCGGTCATGGAGCCTGTCGTCTCCTGGGCTTGAAGGAAGCCGGGCCGGGCCGGGTAGCACCGACAGCGGTCTCGGGCACGCGCAAAGCACCCGGCGCGGCGGCGCTGAAGCAGACCGCGGGCCAGGAGAATGCCCGAACCTGAGCCCGTGGGTCCGCTCGCGACAGGCAGCGATCGGGAGGCTGCCAGGGTGCGGGTCGGAGAGCACGGGAAGGCGTGCTCACCGCGGGCCAGCCCCCCTTCCCTGCTGCGCTTCCAGGCCGCGGGCCTGGACCCACCCGCCTGCCGTTCGTCCGGATCCGGCGCGTGCCGGACGACATGCGGGTATGGATGGAGCGGGTCAAGCGCGACGGCGCGTGCCCGCGTCGTCACGCCGGCGAGATGTCCTCAAGGCGAGTGGAGACGGGGACGCCAGGGGCGTGGAAGATCGCGGCCTCGGCGTCGGCGCCCGCGGGCGGCCCGCCGATGCGCAGGCAGGCGTCGCAGCGTTTGGCCAGGGCGAGCGAGAGGGGCATCCTGATCGCCTCAACAGCCGCCTCGCCTGCGGCCTCGATCACCGGCAGCACCTTGTTCACGCCGATCATCGGGGCGTGGCCCATGCGGGTTCACGGCACCGCCGCGAACGGGCCAGCGCCGCCTCGTTCATGCTGCACGGATCTGCCGCCCGCCGTGCCGGATGCGCGCCGCCACTGGCGTAGGGCCTAGCGGCGATGGTCCAGACAGCTCAACCTCCGCCGAAGGTCGCGAGCAGGTCGTCCACCTGCGCCGACGTCAGCGTGCGCGCGCCGGTGCCGCGCAGCAGCAAGGCGAGCCGCGCCGCCTCCTCCAGCTCCTCCGCCGCATACACCGCCTCGTCCAGCGTCCGGCCGCACACCACCGGGCCGTGGTTAGCGAGCAGCACCGCCCTCGCCCCGCCGCGCACCGCCTCGGCGATCGCGGACTCCATCGCCGGGTCGCCGGGACGGAAATACGGCGCCACCGGCAGTGCCCGCCCGATGCGCATGACGAAATACGGCGTCAGCGGCGGGATCGGCGCGGTCTCGCCCGGCGCCGCCAGGCAGGCGATCGCCGTCGCATGGGTCGAGTGCAGGTGGACCACCGCGCCTGCCTCGGGCCGTGCCTCCAGGAAGGCGCGGTGCATGAACACCTCCTTCGAGGGCCGGTCGCCGGAGACATGCCGCCACGCCCTGTCGAGCTTGCTGATCCGCTCCGGCTCCAGCCGGCCGAGGCAGGAGTTGGTCGGCGTGATCAGGACGCCGTCGGGCAGGCGCACGCTGATGTTGCCCGCCGAGCCCACCGAGAAGCCGCGGGCGAAGAGCGACCGCCCATGCTCGCAGATCGCCGCGCGCAGCGCCGCCTCGTCCATCGTTCAGCCCTCCGCGGGGAGCATCTCGAACGCCTTGAGGAAGAAGTCGCGCGCGCCGAAATTGCCGCTCTTGAGCGCGAGGTGCAGCCCGGCGGGCTCGGCGTAGGTCCAGGGCACGCCGGGGTCTATCTCCGCCCCGATGCGCAGGCTCCGCACGCCGAGGCGCGAGACGACCGCGCCCGAGGTCTCGCCCCCGGCGACCACCATCCGCCGGACACCGCGCGCGACCAGCCCCTCCGCCACGGAGGCGAGCGCCTGCTCCACCAGCGCGCCCGCCGCCTCGCGCCCGAGCCGCGCCTGCAGCGCCGCGACCTTCTCCGGCGGCGCCGAGGCGGCGATGACCACCGGCCGGTCGGCGGCGAGCTTCCCCTCCACCCAGCCCAGCGCCTGCGCCGCGAGCGCCACCGCGTCCGGCGTTGCCAGCGGGTCGAGCTCCAGCGTCGGCACCGCGTCGCGCGCCAGGCCGATCTGGCCGAGCGTGGCGCGCGAGCACGACCCCGCCACCACCGCCGCGAACCCGCGCGCGGGCGGCAGCGCGGCGGCATCCGCGCCGCGCTCCGGCAGCAGCCCGGCGCGGCGGAAATTCTCCGGCAGCCCCATCGCCACGCCGGAGCCGCCGGTGATCAGCGCGTGATGCTCCGCCGCCTCGCCAATCGCGAGCAGGTGCGCATCCGTCAGCGCGTCCACGATTGCGTAGCGACGGCCGGATTCCTTGAGCCGCGTCATCTCGCGCCGGATCGCCGCGGCGCCCTGCTCGACCACCGCGAAGGGCACCAGGCCCACCGCACCGTCGGTCTGCCGGCCGAGCACGCGCACCAGGTTGGGGTCGCGCATCGGCGTCAGCGGGTGGTTCTCCATCCCGCTCTCGTTCAGCAATGCGGTGCCGACGAAGAGGTGCCCCTGGTAGATCGTCCGCCCGTTGGTCGGAAAGGCCGGGCAGGCCAGCGCGAAGCCTGCGCTGAGCCGCCGCAGCAGCGCATCGGCGACCGGGCCGATGTTGCCCTCGTCGGTCGAATCGAAGGTCGAGCAGTACTTGAAAAAGATCTGCCGCGCGCCGGCCGCGAGCAGCGCCTCGCAGGCGGCGAGGCTCTCCGCGACGGCCTGACGCACCGGCGCGGTGCGCGACTTCAGCGCGACGATCACCGCATCGGCCTCGGGCAGGGAAGCACTGCTCTCCGGCACGCCGATCACCTGCACCGCGCGCATTCCTCCGCGCACGAGGGTGTTGGCGAGGTCCGTCGCCCCGGTGAAGTCGTCGGCGATGCAGCCGAGCAGCAGGGGCATCGGCGGTCTCTCCCTAGATCGGCGTTCCGTCCTTGCGGCTGTAGCGCCACTTGCCGTCCGCGCCCATCTCCGCGCGCAGGTCGTCGTCCGGATAGGTCACGCGGTCGCCCGGGGTGCGGTCGCCGATCTCGAGATAGACCACGTCCCGCGCGGTGCGGTTCACCAGCGTGTGCGCGTCGCCCGTCCCGGCCGGGAAGCCGGCGCACATGCCGGGCTCGAGCAGCGTCTCGCCGGCATCGGTGATGAGCGTCGGCGTGCCCTCCAGCACATAGACGAACTCGTCCTGGGTCGTATGCGCGTGGCGCAGCGAGGAGGCCGCGCCGGGAGCGAGGCGGGTCAGGTTCACGCCGAAATTCTTCAGGCCGAACAGGTCGCCGAGCGGACGCTTCTCGCGCCCCTCCACCTTGCGCGCGAGGTCGGGCGGGTAGCCGGTGGCGCGGGCCCGCGGCGGCGCCTCGGCGGCGCGCAGGGCAACAGGGCGGTGCGGCGCGGGGGATGGCATGGGCGACGACCCTCCTGTGGCGAAGCGACGGCTGACGCGCCGTCACAGGGGCCGTAGCATCCTCTCCGCCGTGCCGCGAGGAAAGGGGAGAGGGAGGCCCCGAGCATGGAGAAGCAGGTAATCCGCACGCCCGCCGTGCCCGAGACCGGCGGGCCGTTCAATCTGTGCATCCGCCACGGCGACATGATCTACGTCTCGGGCCTGCCGCCCTTCGAAGAGGAATACTGCGCCGCGCTGCGCGCCGCCCGCGCCCGCGGCGAGCCTCCGCCGCCCTTTCCCGACCTGCCCTTCGAGCGCCAGGTCCGCATCGTGATGGACCACCTGAAGGCGCTGGTGGAGGCCGCTGGGTCGAACATGGACTGCCTGCTCAAGGTCATCGTCTGGCTGAAGGACCAGCGTCAGCAGGAGGAATTCGACCGCATCTACCGCACCTATTTCTCCTCGGCGGAGGCGCTGCCTGCCCGCACACGCATGCAGGCCGGCCGCACGCCGATGGACTGCGCGCTGGAGGTCGAGGCGATCGGCTACGTGCCGCGGAGGGACGGCGGCTGAGGGCGACGGCCGGTGGCGGCGCGCGACGAGCGGGCGCGGCCGCCTGCCCCCTGGCACGGCCACATGGCCAGGAACCGCGCCGTGGCACCTTCTCTTATTATCTGCATCGCCCCGCTTTTCGTATAATTGAATATTGAATATTAAAGGTAGAATTCATCCATGACGACCTCGCTCTCGGAGCAATTGCTGGCGGCCGCGCTAGCGGGGGAAGTGGACCGGGTCCGCATGCTGCTCCGCCATCCCGGCGACCGGGTCATGGACGGCCCGTGCGACGCCCCGTGCGGCGTTACTCCGCT
>JADGHI010000295.1 GCA_019689515.1 Acetobacteraceae bacterium
CCGCCAGGCCCTGCTCGATCACCTCGTCATCTTCTTCCGCGCCCAGCGGCTGACGCCCGAGCAGCAGCTCGCCTTCGCCCGGCGCTGGGGGGAGATCCACCTGCACCCCTACATGCAGGGCCTCGAGGACCATCCGGAGATCCTCGAGATTCGCAAGACGCCGGCGGACAAGCGGAATTTCGGCGGATCCTGGCATTCCGACCAGATGTTCACCGCGCAGCCCGCAATGGGCACGATGCTTTATGCGAAGCAGGTGCCCTCGGTGGGCGGTGATACGATGTTCACCAACCAGTACCTCGCTTACGAGGCGCTCTCACCGGGCATGCGAGCAATGCTGGCCCCGTTGCGCGCGATCAGCCGCGGCGACGGGCTGCGGAGCCATGACGGCAAGTCGCGGAAGGACTACTACGCCGGCAAGATCTCGATGAAGGTGAAGGACCCTGGCGAGGTCCAGACGGTCTCGGTCCATCCGCTGGTCCGCACTCATCCGGAGACCGGGCGCAAGGCGCTCTACATCGGCGGGCACGTGCACTGCTTCGAGGACATGACGGAGCAGGAGAGCCGGCCGCTGATCGACTTCCTGATGCAGCACTCGATCCGGCCCGAATTCACCTGCCGCTTCCGCTGGGAGGCCGGCTCGCTCGCCTTCTGGGACAACCGGTGCACGATGCACTTCGCAATCAACGACTACCCGAGCGAGACGCGGGTGATGCACCGAATCACGATCTGCGGCGACACGCCGTACTGAGGGCGTGCGGGGGGCGAGGCGGAGGGGGAGCAGCATCCCGATTGCGGCGACGCCACGGTCGCCCGGACGCGGGCTGGCGTAGCGCCTGGTCCGTTGCGTGGACTGGCGGAGGGGTTGGCTGGGGGACTTGGTCCGCATCCGCCGTCGCGCAAACCGCAAAGAACGCTAGGCCGGAGCGAGCCCGGTGTGTTGTGGTGGGACGATCGAGGGACCGCCGCTGTGGCAGCGTCAACGCGCTCCGTGGCAGGCCAGTGGACCACACGCCGGGATCACCGCCGCACCCGGTCGGGAGGCGTTACCCGTGTGGGACCCGAAGAGGAACCGCTCTCTCGGGATCGGCACGTTGAAGGAAGCGGTGGCCTCGGAGGCGGGCCGATGAACGACAACGACGACATCGGCCCTTGGCCGGCATCTTCGAAGCGGCCGAGCGAAGCCGTAGAGGGTCCGATCCGCCAGGTGCGGCGCATGTCCGATCGCGTCATCGGAGGGAAGGTGCGTGCGCGGCCGACATCCCTCAGAAGGACCCCAACAGGCTGCCCAGCAGGATCACCGCCACCAACGCGGCCAGCGCACTGACGATGCAGGCCATGACGATGTGGAGGTAGCTCTCGCGGTGGGTGCAGCCGCAGACCGCGAGCAGCGTCACCACCGCGCCGTTGTGCGGCAGGCTGTCCAGCGTGCCGGCGCCGATCACTGCCACCCGGTGCAGCAGCCCGGGGTCGATGCCCTGCTCCGTCGCCAGCCTCATGTAGGTCTCCGCCAGGGCGTCGAGCGCGATGGTGAGCCCCCCCGAGGCCGAGCCGGTCAGCGCTGCCAGGATGTTCGTCGCTGCCGCGAGCGAGACCAGCAGCCCGCCGCCGATGCCGAGCACCCAGTCGCGCACCGCCGCGAAGGCCGGCAGGTCGGCGACGACGGCGCCGAAGCCGACCAGGCTCGCGACGCTCAGGATCGGCAGGGCCGAGGCGTTGGCGCCGGCATCCGCACTGGCACGCAGCGACGGCACGCGGAAGCCCGAGACCAACACCAGCACCAGGATCGCCGCCGCCAGCGCCGTCGCGACCGACCAGATCCCGGCGACGGCGGCGAGGCTGGTGCCGCCCCAGCGCGGCTCGGCCAGGAAGCCGGCGTCGACGCGCGGAAGCACGACCAGCGAGAGGACCAGGTTCACCGCCACCACCACCACGAGCGGCAGCGCTGCCAGCAGCGCCGGCGGCTCGGTGTCGCCGGGGCGGCTGCGGTGGATCTCCGCCGGGTCGAACTCGCGCGAGGCGACGGCGCGCTCGCGCACCAGCGGGTCGTCCGCCGCCCGCTCCGCCGGCTCCGGGGGCGGCGGCTCCTCCCCACCGCCGAAGCCCTCGCCGGCACACCGCGCCGCCGCCTCGGCGCGGCCGAGCCACCACAGCCCGACGCCGAGCATGATGGCCGAGGCGACGAGGCCGAGACCCGGCGCGGCGAAGGATGTGGTGCCGAAGAAGGGCATCGGGATGGCGTTCTGGATCGCCGGCGTCCCCGGCAGGGCCGACATGGTGAAGGTGGAGGTGCCGAGCGCGACGGCGGCCGGCATCAGCCGGCGGGGGATCCCGGCCTGGCGGAACAGTGCCTGCGCCATCGGCACCAGCACGAAGATCGCCACGAACAGGCTGACGCCGCCATAGGTGACGGCCGCGCCGGCCAGCACCACTGCCAGTATTGCCCGCCGCTCCCCGAGCCATGCGGTCATCCGGCGGGCGATGGCGGCGACCGAGCCGCTGTCCTCCATCAGCTTGCCGAACAGCGCGCCGAGCAGGAACAGCGGGAAGAACTGCGCGACGAAGCGGCCGGCGGCGCCCATGAAGGTCTGGGTCCAGTGCGCAAGCAGCGGTTCCCCCGCGACGCCGGCCGCCAACAGTGCCGCAGCGGGGGCGAGCAGCAGCACGCTCCAGCCCCGGAAGGCCAGCCAGACGAGCAGCGCAAGGCTGAGCAGGACACCGGCGAGGCCCATGACGTCACGCGCTCCGCAGCAGGGCGTCGAGGTCGAGGGAGGAGCGCCGCCCCAGGGCCTCGCCGTGCGCCGCCGGGAAGGCGACCGCCGTGCGGCGCCCCTCGGCACAGCACCTGGCTTGGGCTGAGGCGAGGACGGCGGTGTTCACGGCCCGGCGGAAGTGCCGGAGATGTCGTCGATCCGGAGCTGGGCCTCCTCCAGCAGCCGATCGCGCACGCCCCAGGTGAAGTCGCCGTGCGCGCGGCCGTCTTGCAGGGCGAGGTCGATGAGGATCTCTCCACGTCGGGGAGCCGCAGGCGACGTCGCTGTGTCCATGGGTGCCCCGAATCACCGCAGAACCTCAGGACCTGCTCGATGGCTTCGAAGGTCCCAGGGCAAGGCCCCGATTGTTGCCGCACTCTTGTTGGTATGAGAGACGTGGCGGAGGCATCAACGGGAAAGTGTTGGCAGGGATGCACGGATGCGCCGCGAGAAGTCGGCCGCGCCATCGGCCTCCTGCGCGGCCTCGTTGACCAGGGAGCGCCGCCGTAGCTCGTCGAACGGGAGCGCCGTGTCCACGCGGCCCGAATGGTAGAGGTAGCTGTCGACGAGGCCGTTGAGCAGGTGCCGGATGTCGAACCGGCCTTCCCGGCCAGCGGCGTTGGCGTAGCGCACGATGTTGAGCGTGCAGTTGTTGCTCAGCAGGTTGTAGAATTCCGGCCGATCCGCGAGTTCGTTGATCCGCTTGAGGTAGATCAGCAGCAGCCGGCGCACATTCTCGGCCGACGTATTGAGGCGGTAGAGGTACACCGTCTCTCCGCGGTGGTTGGTGCGCACGCCGACGAGGTCACGCTCGTCGCCCACCACGTAGATCAGCTCGTACTGCTTGAAGAGGGAGGCGAGGGGATCGAAGCCTTCGCCCACCTCCGGGCGCGTCTCGATGGAGATGTTCAGCGGCGGCGCATCGTCGAAGGTGAAACTCAGAAACGTGTGGCCGACCAGGCGGCCGACCAACCCCTTGCTCCAGTGAGACACGTAGAAGTCGAGGCCGGTCAGGCGCGACAGGCGCACCTCGCGCTCCTCGTAGCGCACCGTGAAGTCATCGGCGCTGCGATAGTCGAAGTTGCGGACGCCGGTGAGGCGCACGCGGTCGCCGTCGAAGTATGCCCGCGGCATCACCGCAACCTCCGGTCGCCAGGGACGGTCGTGCGAAGGCGGAATGGCGATCCACCATGCGACCACACCGAGGAAGAGTACGGCCAGGGCCACCTGCATGCGCCGCCGATGCGACAGCCAGAGGGCCCACGTGGCGAATCCCGCGAAGGCAAGTGCCAGGGCGAGACGCAGCCAAGGCCACGGCAGATTCGAGTAGTAGATGGCGAGGCTTGCCCATGCGACCAGCAGCACCCGGACCAGGGAACCCAGGCCCACGCCCAGCCAGTGGAGTGGGCCAAGCAGAAATCGGCGGCGGGAACTCGGTGCTTCCTCCTGGTGGTCCCGCCCTCCGGAGCGCGTGCCGGAACGGGTCCGCTCGCGCCCGTCGCGATCGAGATCAACACCCTTCTGCATCGCCGGTCAGGGAAGTCCGTCTCGATTGCGTCGGATGATCTCGACCACCGGCAGGGCCAGGCCACTGGCGGTCAAGAGGACGCCGACGACGATGAGCCAAGCCGAGCCTCCATCGAGGCCGGGCGCCGCCAACTGGATGCCGAGGACGAGGGGGAGAAGTCCTCCGAGCTTCTTGGCCAGGCAGACGGGTCTTTCGCAGGCGTATGTGGGCATGGAGTGCCCCTTCGATGAGATCAGAGCTGCGGCGAATCCGATGTCCTTGGTCGGGCGCCTGCGCTCCTGCCTCTCGGCGATCCCAAGCGCCCCACGACCTGAGTCGCCTTTGCGGGGCCAAGGCAGAGACTAAGCCTATAGACGAGCTCGAAGCGCTCCAGTCGGTCCCGCCGGCTTGCATCTGGTGGGGGCGGGGGAATGGAATGGTTGCGCGGAGGTCGGCTCCTGGCGCAGGTCGAACGAGCGACACCGTATGTGTCCGGCTGCACTGATCGGGACCAACACTAGCCGGGTTGCCCTCGGCCCTTTGCTCAAGATCCCGGGGGTAGAAGGCCGGTACGGCAACAGACCAGGCTCAGGGGCGGCCACAAACCAGCCGGCTGGCCAGCGGCAGCGGAGGCTGGGCCGCCAAGCCCGCTCAACCATCGGTAGTTCTGGAACTGGCGCTCAGGCCAATCTGGCGTCAGCAGCAGCGCGCGCCGGTAGAAATCTCTAACTGCGCGCTGCTGTCGAAGAAGGCCGCGCAGGTTGCGGCGACAGTGGTAGATGCCACGCTTGCGGGAAATGTGAGGTCGCAGCGAGCAAGCCCGGCCTCGTTCGGCTGGCCCGTGCGGAAAAGGCAGCGTTACCAAGGACTTAGATCGGATTGGCTGGGGGACCTGGACCCGCAGCCTCACTCCCACAAGAGGCGGAAATCCTTAGCCGAATTGGCTCCGGCGCATGGATGGTGGGACACCTGTGGGACAGCGACGATGGTGCCGTCAACGGTCCCGATGGAGAACGGGGTGCAGCAGATCGCAGCTTGGGGCTGATCTACTGCACTTGCCCCTTCCGGACGTTGCGGCGGGCGCTGGCGGGACGAGTGTCACAAGGGAGGGGGGAAAGG
>JADGHI010000296.1 GCA_019689515.1 Acetobacteraceae bacterium
GGTCATGGCGGGGGAGGGACGTTCCCCGACAGGATACGGAGGTCCTCCGCGGTGTCCACGTCGCGCAGGCGCTGCAGCAGCGCCACGCGCCGTCCGGCGCAATTGGCGAGCGTGTCGGCCAGCGCATGAGGGCCGGACCAGCGCACCGAGGCGAAGGGCCGCGCGGGCCGTCGCGCGCCGAGGCCGACGAGCCAGTAGCCCCCGTCCTCGGCCGGCCCGAACACCGCGCCGGCGCCGCCCGCCAGCGCACGGAAGGCCGCCGCCACGTCGCTCGCCCGGAGCCCCGGGATGTCGCACCCGACCAGCACGACGCGCGGCCGGTGCGGCTGCGTCGCCCGCGCCATGCGCGCACCGAGGTCGCCACGGCCCTGCGGCACGCGCGGCGGCTCCCGCCCCGGCGCGAGCCGTCCCCAGCGCCAGGCCGCGTGGTCCGGGGTGAGCGCGACCAGGCAGCGCCAGCGCCGGTCGCGCCCGAGCCGGCGCAGCGTCGCGGCGAGGCTCGCGCGGTAGAAGCGCAGCGCCGCGAGCGGGCCGATGTCCCGGGCCAGCCGCCGCTTCACCGTGCCGAGCCGCGGCGCCCGGGCGAAGATCACCAGCACCGGCCGGCGATCGCGGTGCAGCGGCGCCGGGAGGGGCCCGGCCTTCATCGTCCGTAGAGCGCGGCGATGCGGTGCGCCGGGACGCCCGCGAACCAGAGCGTCAGGCAGGCGACGTTGCGCGCCGAGCGGCGGTGCCACCCCTGCGCCCGCCACCGTGCCGCCGAGGTCACCGCCGCCACGTCGAGCGCCACCAGCCGCCGGCGCCCGAGGCGGCGGACCAGGTCCACATCCTCCATCAGCGGCAGGTCGGGCCGGTAGCCGCCGACCGAGTCGTAAAGGCGGCGCGCGATCAGCAGTCCCTGGTCGCCGTAGGGGAGGGCGAGCGCCCGGCAGCGCCAGGCCACCAGGCGCTCGAGGCGCCGTGCCTGGGGCGAGGGATCGTCGAGGGAGAAGCGGAAATACGCGGCGCGGCCCGCGTTCGCCGGTTCAGCCGCGAATGCCGCCGCCGCGCGCGCCCAGCCGGGCGCGAGCACGGTGTCGGCATGCAGGAACAGCAGCCAGTCGCCGCATGCCGAGCGGGCCCCGGCGGCGAGCTGTGGACCGCGTCCGCGCGGCGCGGTGACCACCCGTGCGCCGAGCGACGCCGCGACCTCCGGCGTTCCGTCGGCGCTGCCGCCATCGGCGACGACGATCTCGTCCGCGGCATCGCCGAGCGCCACGAGCGCCGCGGGCAGGGTGCGCGCGGCGTTCAGCGTCGGCACGACCACGCTCAAGGTGCCGCCGATCCGGGCCAGGACTCCCGTGGCCGCCCTCCTCTCCGTTCAGCTCGTGAAGAACTGTTGCGTCCCGTGCGCCTCGATGGCGCCGGCGAGGCGCGCCAGCGCGTGGATGTAGGCCGCCGTGCGGGGCGAGACGCCGCGCTCGCGCGACAGCGCCCAGATCTCGCGGCCTTCCCGCTCCATGACCGTGCGGAGCCGCTCGTGCACCTCCTGCTCCGACCAGTAGAAGCCCTGCCGGTTCTGCACCCACTCGAAGTAGGAGACGGTGACGCCGCCGGCGTTGGCCAGGATGTCGGGCAGGACGATCACGCCCTTGCGGTCGAGGATGGTGTCGGCCTCCGGCGTGACCGGCCCGTTCGCCAGCTCCAGCACGACCTTCGCACGGATGCGGTCGGCGTTCGTCTCGTTGATCATGTCCTCAAGCGCGGCCGGGACGAGGAGGTCGCAATCCACCGCCACCAGGTCCTCGGGCGGCAGCGCCTCGACGCCGTTCTCGCCGGCGAGGGAGGCGACCGACCGTCCTGCGTTCTTCGCCTCGAGGAGCGTGGCGACATCGAGGCCCTTCGCACGGTACACCGCGCCGCCCGAGTCGGAGACGGCGACGATGCGGTGCCCATCCGCCCGCATCAGGCTCGCGATGAACTGGCCCGCATTGCCGAAGCCCTGCACGGCGACGCGCATCCCCTCCTGCGGCAGGCCGAGCTCCCGCGCCAGGTGGCGGACGAGGTAGTAGCCGCCGCGCGCCGTCGCGTCATTGCGCCCGAGCGATCCGCCGAGGGCGATCGGCTTGCCGGTGATCACCGCCGGCACCGACTGGCCGACGATCGTGGCGTACTCGTCGGCCATCCAGCCCATGATCATGGAGTTCGTGTAGACATCCGGTGCCGGGATGTCGCGGTCCGGCCCGATGATGCGGGAGAAGGCCTGGACGTAGGCGCGCGAGAGCCGCTCGAGCTCGGCCTTCGAGAGGGTGCGGGGATCCACCTGCACGGCGCCCTTACCGCCGCCGTAAGGCAGGTTCATCACCGCGCACTTGATGGTCATCCAGAAGGCGAGGGTCTCGACCTCCTCGGCCGTGGCATTGGGATGGAAGCGGATGCCGCCCTTGGTCGGGCCGCGCGTGTCGTCGTAGCGGCAGCGCCAGGCGAGGAAGGACTTCCGGGAACCGTCGTCCATCCGGATCATCAGACGGACCTTGGTGGTCTCGCGGGGGTACTTCAGTCGCTCGAGAACATCGCCATCGACCTGGATGTGCCGCGAGGCCTCGTCGAGCCGCGTGAGGGCGCGGTCGAGAATGGTACCGTCCTGCATCTAATTCTTGTCCTTCGTTGAATATGTCCGATCCGGTCGTGTCGGACGCCGTGCGGTGCTGCAATCGCACGGCCCTTCTGCCGCGGGCAACACTCCCATCGCGGGTCTGTGAGATTTCTCTCCGCGTTGCAGCCGGGTGAATAAGGACCAATCCGGTCCATTTTGGCTGACGTTTGGTTGTGCGCCGCTCAAGTTCCCATTTCGTTCTTGACGTGGGCGGGGCGCATTGGCAGGGTGTTGCAGAACGGAAGAGGAACGGGAGCCATGCCCGACGGCACCCTGTTGCAGGCCTCCGACACCGCCGCCTCGCCCCCGGTCGCCCGCAAGGGCCGCGGCGCGCTGACCAACGCCCTCTCCACCCGCTTCGAGCGGACCACGGCAGAGGCCTTCGACGACGGCTGGGGCACGCTCGCCGCCGAGCTCGCCGACCTGCCGCCACTGCCGACCACGCTGATCCGCGACTCGGCGCGCTCGGCTATGGCCTGGAACGACAGCCCGGATGTCGGCTTCGACCGCTCGATCAACCCCTATCGCGGCTGCGAGCACGGCTGCATCTACTGCTACGCGCGGCCCTCGCACGCCTATCTCGGCTATTCGCCGGGCCTCGATTTCGAGACGCGGCTGCTGTTCAAGCCCGAGCTGCCGGCGCTTCTGGAGAAGGAGCTGCGCAAGCCCGGCTACGTGCCGCGCCCGGTCGCGCTCGGCGCCAACACCGATCCCTACCAGCCGGTCGAGCGCACGCTGAAGATCACGCGCGCCGTGCTGGAGGTGCTGGAGCGCTTCGGCCATCCGGTGACGATCGTCACCAAGTCCGCCGGCGTGCTGCGCGACCTCGACATCCTGCAGCGCATGGCGGCGCGCAACCTGGTGCATGTCTGCCTGTCGGTGACGACGCTCGACCATGCGCTGGCGCGGCGGATGGAGCCGCGCGCCGCGGCACCCTCGCGGCGCCTCGCGGCGCTCGCGGAGCTGCGCCGCGCCGGCGTGCCGGCGGGCGTGCTGATGGCGCCGATCATCCCTGGTCTCAACGACGCGGAGATCGAGAAGGTGCTGGAGGCCTGCGCGGCGCATGGTGCAACCGGCGCGGGCTACGTGCTGCTGCGCCTGCCGCACGAGATCCGCCAGCTCTTCGAGCAGTGGCTGCACGCGCATTTCCCCGACCGCGCCGCGCGCGTTCTGGCGCTGGTGCGCGAGACCCGCGGCGGCGCGCTCTACGACAGCCGCTTCCGCATCCGCCAGACCGGGACGGGCGTCTATGCGGGGATGATCGCGCAGCGCTTCCGCGTTGCGCTGAGACGGTTCGGACTGGACCGGGCAGAGCGTGGGCAGGGGCTCGACTGCACGCAATTCCGAGTGCCGGACGGACTGCGGCAGGCAAGGCCGTCGGTCGAGAATTCGGCGCAACTGGCGCTGCTTTGAGAACGCTGCGGACGCCGCTGCCCAAGACCGCGGCGCTTCCGCACTGTCCTTAACGCAAACGCTTCCCGCCGCTGGTGGGGGGCTGCTGGTGGCATGCGATCGTCGTGGCCACGAGGCGGGTTGCGAAAGGAGCGGAAATGAGGGGCGATCCCCGGGCGCGTCCCGGGCAGGCAGAGAGAAGCGGAGGCACACTGCCGGCCCATTTCACCCGCCGCCCTCAGCCCGGCAGCAGCGCCTGCGCACCCTCCCACAGCCGCCGCACGAAATCGCCTGCGGGCTCCGCCGGCGCCAGCCAGGCGGCCTGGCCAGCCCACATCTGCATCCGTTCGCGGTCGCCGGCCTTCTGCGCCGCGGCGCGCATCGGGCCGGTCAGCGCGCGTTGCAGCGGGTGGTCGGCCGGCTCCGGCGCGTCCGGCGCAGCGGCGGCGCGGGTGTAGGCGTTCGCGATGCCGCGGCCCAGCCGGCCGCTGAAGGCGCGGGTCAGGACGGTGTCCTCCGGGCCCGCGGCGGCGATCGCGTTGGCCCAGACGGGATCGGTGCCGGTTTCGGGGCAGCGCAGGAAGGCCGTGCCGATCTGCACCGCGCTTGCGCCCAGGGTCAGCGCCGCCGCCACGCCGCGCGCATCGGCGATGCCGCCGGCCGCGATGATGGGGACGGAAAGCGCATCGGCCAGGCGCGGGACGAGGACGAAGGTGCCGGTCAGGCCCTCGCCCGCCGCGGCGGGATCGAAGGCCCCGCGATGGCCGCCCGCCTCGGCGCCCTGCGCCACGATCGCGTCGGCGCCGGCCGCCACTGCCTCGCGCGCTTCGGCGAGCGTCGTCGCGCAGGCGAACCAGGCGATGCCGCGCGCCTTCATCGCCGCGACCACGCGCTCCGGGAACAGGCCCATGATCGAGGAGACGACCGTCGGCCCGGCGGCGATCAGCGCCTCGCACTGCGCGTTGAAGTCGGGCAGCCAGGGGCCATCGGCGGCACTCTCCGGCACCGGCGGGCCGAAGCGGCCGAGGAATTCGCGCAGCGCCGCGAGTTGCGCCGGATCGCGCCGCGGCGGCGGGTCGGGGACCCAGAGGTTCATCTGCATCGCGCCGTTGCTCCGGGCGCGGAACTCGGCGGCCCAGGTGGCGATCGCCTCCGGCGTCATCTGAAGCGCGCCGCAGGCGCCCATCCCGCCCGCATTGCTGACGGCGGCGGCGAGCGCGGGCGGGCAGGACCCCGCCATCGGCGCCTGGAGGATCGGCACGCGCAGCCCGTAGCGGGCGCAGAAGGCGGCGGCGCGGTCACGGGCGCCGGTGTTCGGAGCCGGGGCGGCGGCGGGGAAGGAT
>JADGHI010000297.1 GCA_019689515.1 Acetobacteraceae bacterium
TTGTGCGGCGGGTGCGCGCCACGCTGCACGCGGCGGGCGAGGCGGCGCTGCGCGCGGCCCTGGCGCTGGAGGCAGCGGAAGCCCTGATGCAGCCCGGCGCCGACGCCGCGGCGCGGGCGCATCGGATCGCCGAGGCGGCCCGGCGCGTGGGCGCGGCGCCTGCCACCGTCGCACCGCTGCTGCGCGCGGCGGCGCTCACCTTCCGCAGCGACGACGCGGCGGCGCGGATCGCGGCGAGCATGGCGGCGCAGGACCTGGCGATGCGGCTCGCCGCCGAGCCGGGCGCTCCTGGCCGGGCGCCACCGGCGCAGGAGAAGTGAAGGCGTAGCCTTCCGCGGGCGCCGGCCGGGCTCGCACCCTACATCAACGGAACGGCGCCGCGCCTGCGCGCGCGGCGCATCGGGACGAGACCATCATGGGATTCAACTGCGGCATCGTCGGCCTGCCGAACGTCGGCAAGTCCACGCTCTTCAACGCGCTGACCCAGACCGCGGCGGCGCAGGCGGCGAACTACCCCTTCTGCACGATCGAGCCGAATGTCGGCCGCGTCGCCGTGCCCGACCCGCGGCTCGAGGCCATCGCGCGCGTCGCGAAATCGGCGAAGATCGTCCCGACCAGCCTGGAATTCGTGGACATCGCCGGCCTGGTGCGCGGCGCGAGCAAGGGCGAGGGCCTCGGCAACCAGTTCCTCGCCAACATCCGCGAGGTGGACGCGATCGTCCACGTGCTGCGCTGCTTCGAGGACCCCGACGTGACGCATGTCGAGGGCAGCGTGGACCCGATCCGCGACGCCGAGACGGTCGAGACGGAGCTGATGCTCGCCGACCTCGACAGCCTGGAAAAGCGCATGGTCGGCCTGACCAAGCGCGCGCGCGGCGGCGACAAGGAGGCGACCGCGCAGCTCGCGCTGATCGAGCCGATCCTCGCCGCGCTGCGCGAGGGCCGGCCCGCCCGCACCGCCGTGCCGAAGGGCGAGGAGGAGGCCGCGCGGCGGCTGCAGCTGCTCACCACCAAGCCGGTGCTCTACGTCTGCAACGTGGATGAGGGCGCGGCCGCCACCGGCAACGACTTCAGCGCGCGCGTCTTCGCCCGCGCCGAGGCGGAGGGCGCGAAGGCGGTCGTCGTCTCCGCCGCGATCGAGGCCGAGATCGCCCAGATGCCGGAGGCCGACCGCAAGGACTTCCTCGCCTCGCTCGGCCTCGAGGACAGCGGGCTGGATCGCGTCATCCGCGCCGGCTACGCGCTGCTCGGCCTGATCACCTACTTCACCGCGGGGCCGAAGGAGACGCGCGCCTGGACCGTGGTGCAGGGCACCAAGGCGCCGCAGGCCGCGGGCGTGATCCACGGCGACTTCGAGCGCGGCTTCATCGCCGCCGAGACCATCGCCTACGAGGACTACATCGCCCTCGGCGGCGAGCAGGGCGCGAAGGAGGCCGGGAAGATGCGCATCGAGGGCAAGGACTACGTGGTGCGCGACGGCGACGTGATGCTGTTCCGCTTCAACGTCTGAGCGCCGCCGCCTACCGGCGCATGATCGTGACGAGGCCGAGCACCAGCGCGATCAGCCCCGCGACCGCCGCGACGACGAGCAGCCCCAGCGAGGCGCCGAGCTGCAGCACCCGCAGCCCGAGCGCGACCAGCGCCACCACCGCCGCGATGAGGAAGAGCCGTCCGGCCATGCGAACCTCCCGCCGGCGGCGGGCAAGGGCGCGGCCGGCCGGCGGTCGGTGAACGTTCGGCCCAGCGAGCGGTTCGGCAGCGGGCGGAGCGGCCGCCCCTACAGCCCCGCATCCTCCGGCACCACCACGCGCCCGTCCGGCTCCACCCGCGCCGGCACCGCCTCGAGGTATTCATTGTAGCAGGGGCCGGAGAGGCAGAGTCCGTCCTCGATCCGGAAGCGCGCTCCGTGCGCGGAGCAGATGATCCGCTCCCGCTTCGCGTCGAGGAACCGGTCTGGCACGGGCTCCAGCGGCAGGCCGATATGCGGGCAGGAGTTCACATAGACCCACACCTGCCGTCCCCGGCGGATCGCGAACAGCCCGGTGAAGGCGCCCGGCGCGGGCGGGAAGCCCTTGGCCTCCCCGTCCGGAATGTCCTCGATATGGCAGAGCACCCGCTCGCCCGCGGCGATGTCGTCGCTCATTCCTGTGTCAGGCCCAGCCGGGCGTGCCATTCGGCGATGCTCTCCTCGGGGTAGCGCTGGTGCCGGCGGTCGCGCGGCCCGGCCTCGACCTCCACCCAGGGCGCCTTGAACGCCAGCATGATGTGCGTGTGCTCCGGCGGCATCGGCAGGGGCGTGTCGATCGCCGAGGCGAAGGGGTGCACCAGCTCCGGCCAGCGATCGTCGTAGAGCCAGAGGGCGGAGCCGCAGCGCGCGCAGAAATGCCGCTCCGCCGGGCTGGTGTGGGCGCGGGCGTCCTCCGGATCGCGGATGCGGGCGTGGTAAATTGCGACGTTCTTCCGCCCGGTCACGCGCAGGCTCGCGCTGTCGGCGCCGAGGTTGATCGCGTAGCCGCCCCCGCCCTGGGTCTTGCGGCAGACCGAGCAGTAGCAGCGCTGGTAGGGATAGGGATGCGCCGACTCCACGCGGAAGCGCACCGCGCCGCAATGGCAGGACCCCTCCAGCCGCATCACCCGGCACCTTTCCAGCCGCCCATCTCCGCCAGGATGCGCCAGTGCTCCGGCGAGACGGGCATCACGGAGAGGCGCGACTGGCGCACCAGGGCGAGATCGGCGAGCCGCGGCTCCGCCTTGATCGCGGCGAGGGTCACCGGCTGCGGCATCGGCCCGACCGTCTTCACGTCCACGCAGACCCAGCCGCGGCCGGTGTCGTCGGTCGGATCGGGATAGGCCTCGCGCACCACCTCGACGACCCCGACGATCTCCTTGCCGACGTTCGAATGGTAGAAGAAGGCGTAGTCGCCCTTGCGCATCTCGCGCAGGTGGCGGGCGGCGAGGGCGTTGCGCACCCCGGTCCAGGGCTCGATGCCGTTGCGGACCTGATCGTCCCAGGAGAAGGCGTCCGGCTCGGACTTTACCAGCCAGTACTGTCGCGCGTCTTTCGGCATCGCCTCAGCCCACCCGCGCCCCGTCCTTGTACACCAGCCGGAAGGGCCGGATCTCGACCTCGGCGAAGAGGCCCGCGGCGGCGTAGGGATCGGTCGCGGCGAAGGCCCGGGCCGCGGCCTCGTCCGCCGCCTCGATCACGAACAGGGAGCCGACCGGGCTGCCGGCGTCATCCAGCATCGGGCCCGCCGCGATCACGGCCGTGCGGTGGCGCTCGATCCAGTCGAGATGCGCCGGGCGCGTGGCCTGGCGCACCTCCAAGGCCCCGGGCCGATCCCGGCAGATCATCGCGAACAGCATGCGTCCGACCCCTTCCCCCTCGCCCGCGGCGTGCCAGGCCGGGCGGCCCGTGCGTCCCAGCACGTAACGTCCTCCGGCCGGCGCTTCAATCCGGCGCGAGGGTCGCCTAGGTAGGGGCCGTGGATGCCATCCCCCCGATAACGGCCGGCGCGGACACCCGCGCGCCGCGCCCGCCGCGGTCCCTGCACCGCTTCGCCAATCCCGGCCGCTTCCTGCGGGCGAGCGGGCGCGTGCTGCCCTGGCTCACGGCCGCCGCCATCGCCGTCCTGGCCGTGGGCCTGGCCTGGGCGCTCGCCCTCTCCCCGCCCGACTGGCAGCAGGGCGAGACGGTGCGGATCATGTACGTACATGTCCCGATGGCCTGGCTCGCCATGGGCGGCTACCTGGGCCTCGCCCTCGCCTCCGCGACGGCGCTGGTCTGGCGGCATCCGCTGGCCGACCTCTTCGCGCGGGAGCTCTCGCCCGTGGGCGCGGTGGTGACGGCGCTCTGCCTCGCCACCGGTAGCCTCTGGGGGAAGCCGATGTGGGGGACCTGGTGGGTGTGGGACGCGCGGCTGACCTCGGTGCTGGTGCTGTTCTTCCTCTGGCTCGGCCACGCCGCCCTGACGCGCGCCTTCGACGAGCCGGACCGCGGGGCGCGCGCCGGCGCGATCCTCGCGCTGATCGGCGTGGTGAACCTGCCGATCGTGAAGTTCTCGGTGGACTGGTGGAACACGCTGCACCAGCCCGCGAGCGTGACGCGGCTCGGCGCGCCGGCGATGCATGTGGACATGCTCTACCCGCTACTGGTCTGCGCGCTCGGCTTCACCCTGGCCTTCGCCGCGGTGGTGCTGGCGCGCACCCGCGCGGCGGTGATGGAACGCCGCATCCGCGCGCTGGAACTGGCGCGGGCCCGGCGGGAGGACGGAGGAGCAACGCCGTGACGCAGCACTGGGCGCATGTGGCGGTCTCCTACGCGCTGGCGGCGCTTGCCTTCGGCGGCCTCGGCCTCGGCGCCTGGATGCGGCACCGCGCGGCGCGGCGGCGGCTGGCGGTGCTCGACCCGCGCGCCTCCGCGGCGCGTGACGGCAGTGGCGGCGACGGCACGGCATGACCCGCAAGCGGCGCCGCCTCTACATCCTGCTGCTGTGCGCCCTCGGCCTCGGCAGCGCGACCGCGCTGACGCTGACGGCGTTCCAGGACAACCTGGTGTTCTTCCGCTCCCCCTCCGACATCGCCGCGCAGCCGCCGCCGGCGGACCGCGCCTTCCGCCTCGGCGGCCTGGTGGAGACCGGCAGCGTCGAGCGCGCGATGGGCGCCGATGGCCGCCCCACCGCGCGCTTCCGCGTCACCGACGGGGCGCACACCATCACCGTCGCCTACACCGGCGTGCTGCCCGACCTGTTCCGCGAGGGCCAGGGCGTGGTGACGCTCGGCCGGCTCGGCCCGGACGGCGTGTTCCGCGCCTCCGAGGTGCTGGCGCGCCACGACGAGACCTACATGCCGCCCGAGGTCGCCGACGCGCTGAAGCGCGCGGGGCACTGGAACCCCTCGCAGGGCGCCGCGCCGCCGGCGGCCGGGTGGAACACGCTCGACCCGGCGGCGGCGCCCCGGCAACCCGCCGGGAGCCGCGGTTCATGAGCGACGACCCGCTCACCGAACCGCCGCCGCCGCTGCCCGATCCGGTGCCGCCCCAGCCGAGCCCCGACCCAGTGACGATGGAGGACCTCGTCGAGGAACTCTCGCGCACGCCGGACGAGCTCGCCGCACTCGACGCGCAGGCAGAGGATCCCGACGCGCAGGCGCTGGAGGCGCTGAAACAGCACCTGCGCCACGAGCAGGCCCCGCCCGGGACGGACGCCGCGGCCCCCCCTGCCGGATCACGGCCGAGGCCGACCGAGGAATGATCCCCGAGCTTGGCCATTTCGCCCTCGCCCTCGCCTGCGCCATCGCCCTGGCGCAGGGCGTGCTGCCGCTCTACGGCGCGGAGCGGCGCGACGCGCGGCTGATCGCCCTCGC
>JADGHI010000298.1 GCA_019689515.1 Acetobacteraceae bacterium
TCGGCATCGGTCCCGGCGCGCACCAGCGCGTCACCCGGGACGGCGCGCTGCTCGCCGCGCGCCGCCACCGCGCGCCGGAGGAATGGGCCGCGCGCGTGGAACGCGACGGCCACGCGATCGTCGAGGAAACGCCGCTCACCCCGATCGAGCGAGCGCGTGAGGCGTTGCTGATGGGCCTGCGCCTGGCGGAGGGTGTGGCCCCCGCGCGCATCGAGGCGCGCAGCGGACTGCCTTTCGCGGAGGCCGTGGACGCCGGCATGCTCGCCGCGCTGGCGGAGGAGGGCTATCTCGCATGGAACGACGCCGGCCGCCTCGTCGCGACGCCGGAGGGACGGCTCCGGCTCGACGCCCTGCTCCCCGCCCTGCTGCGCTGAGCGTGTCCCCGGCCCTGCCGCTTGCTGCGCAGGCGCAGGTCCTCGCTCACTACCGGCCGCTGCGCGGTGCGATCCAGCGCGTGCTGCGCGCCGCGCCGCTCATCTGCACCAAGGCGGAGATCGCCCGCGCGGCCGGGCTGCTTGGCCTCGACCTCCCGGATCCGGCGGCGGAGTCCGACGCGGCGATCGAGATGCTCGCCGACCTGTCCCTGTTCGACCCCGACGCCAGCGAACGCCGCGCGATCGACCGCTTCGCCGCCGCCCGCGGCCCATCCTCGCCCGAGGACCGCGCCCTCGCGCGGCGCATGGCGCAGACCGCGCGCTTCTCCGTCTTCTACGTCGCCGCGCGCCACAAGGCGGCGGGAGTGTGGCTCGAGGACATGCTCGACGGCGGCCGGCGCCTCTGGCTGGTGGACGAGGCGCTGGAGGCGCAGCGGCGCGGCCTCTCGCACCTCGCCATGCGCGTCTTCGACGCCGGTCCCTACCATTGCGGCTTCGGCATCGTCGCCTCGCTCGACGCCGCGCAGGCCGCCGCCTGCATGCTGGAACAGCAGATGACGGGCGAGCCGCCCTTCGGCCCGCGCTTCGCCGCGGCGCTCTACGCCGCGATGCTGGCCCGCGCTGCACCGGAGCGAATGACGCGGCCGGCGCGCAGCGCCACCGCGCCGCGCCGTAGTCGCCGCCGGCCGCTCCCCAAATGAGCCTCATCCCTCGGAAGCACCGCCTCGCACGGTCGCCGACCTCCCCGCCGCTATCGCACGCGTCTCCACCGCAAGCTCCGACAAGGAATCCGGCCGGCCGCCTGGTGAGGCGACGTGGCGTCGCCCAAGAGTGCACCGCCGCAGAATGTTAGGTGGCGGCGATGTCCATGTCCGTTGGCATGCCCTCGGCCGGGACGATCACCACTTCGGCGCCGTCCTTCAGCGCGCGCTCGCCGAGATCGTAGAGCACGTTGTCCACTCCGGGATCCTGGAGATCAGCGGAGCGAATCGCGCCCGTCGCGCCGTCGAACCAGCAATCCGGACGGGTAGGCGCGTTCAGCGCATCCGTGGTGAAACGCATTCCGTGGAACTTCGGCGCGCCGCTGATCAGCCAGGCGGCGCGCCCTCGCCGCCGCGGTCATTCCCGTGCGGGGAAGAGAGCCTTCATCTCCTCCGGCAACTGTCCGCGGACTTCCTCGATCTGACCGGCCGAGACACTCCTGGCGATCACCTCGAAGACCGCGCGGAGGACCTTGCCCGCCTCTGCCGCAGTGAGGCCGAGCGTCCGGGCCAGCTCGCCGCTGATCGCCTGCGCCGTCACGGCGCGGTCCGGCCGGCCGAGGCAGTCGTCCAGCCCCCGCCGGAGCAGGGACGGCAGTTGCGCGATGAGGTCCTGGGCTTCCTCGGTCGTCAGGCGCCGGCAGAGCATGCAGGTGGCGGTGAACAGCGCGCGCTCGGCGCGGGCGCGGTCCAGCCCGCTGGCCTCCGCGACCGCCGCGACCATGCGGTTATACGTCGCTTCAGCCCGCGCCTTGGCCCGCATCAGCGCGCGGGCCCGCCCCTCCGCGGTCACGGTCGCCTGCGGATGGAGCGCCCCCTCGGGCTTCTTCGGCGCTTCGACCTCGAGTTGGGCTGTGATGATGCCGCGCAGCGCGTCGAGGCCGACGGAGCCGTCGAGGACCAGATCGTCGAATGTCACGAGCCCGACGGGCCGTCCTCCTTCGGTCAGCGGGATGCGGCGGACGCGGTGCTCGCGCATCAGGCGGACCACTTCGTCGAGATCGGCGCCGATGTCGCAGGTGACCACCTCCTCGGACATCACCTCGCCCAGGCGGGTCGTCCGGGGATCGAGTTCGCCGCCGAGGACCGCGAGCGCGAGGTCGCGATCGGTCAGGATTCCCACAATGCCCGGCGGCTGGCTCACGAGCACCGCGCCGATGTGGTTGTCCGCCATAGCCCGGGCCGCCTGATGGACCATTGCGCGGCGTTCGAGGATGACCATCCGCGTCCTGCGGAAGCGCTCGAGGGACATGCTCGATCTCCCCATCCACGTCGCCGCTAAGGTAGTTCTCCGGAAAGGGTTCCCGGTTGATCTTGGTCAACGCTGGAGAACCGACGGACAGCGGGTCCACGCGGACGGCGCATGCACAATCCGTTGTGGGAAGCGGTCATTCCGCGCCGGGTGTCCTCAGGCGAGCTCCAAGGTCACGGCCGTGCCCGCTTCGGACGCGGACGATGGCCGCTGCCGCCTCCACACGCGTTGCGCGCCCTGGTTCCGGAAGCGAAGCGTTTGCGGCGGCGGCTCTCGGCGGTTCGTGCGCGCTGACCGCCGGCGGGCCTCGGTCGGCGGAGCTGATGCGCGCACAGGGCGAAGCGCGCTGATCCCAAGGAAGGCGCCGCACTGCTCTCGCCCGCCATCTGTGGAGGCCGCGGCAGAGTGCCCCGGACCGCGCCGCCCGCCGCAGTGCATCAGCGCAGGGCGGCGGTCGCGGCCCTCAACGTCTCTCCGCCTGCTGCGGCCTCCGGACGCCCGTCAAGCCCGGCCGCGCCGGCGCCCAAGACGGCGGCGCGGCGAGGCCGTACCCTGCGGCCGTCGTGCTTATGGCCGCGCTTCGAGCACCATGTTGAACGGCGTCTCCGCGGCGATCCGCACCCGGCCATAGCCGGCCTGGCGCAGCACCTCCGTCAGCCGCGCCGGCCCCGCCTGGGCGCCGAGCGCCGCGCCGACCTCCTGCGACAGCGAAGCCGGCGTGCAGACCAGCGTCGAGGCCGCGTAGTACACGCGCCCCACCGGGTTCAGGTTGTCCTCCACCCGGTCGCGCGCCATCGGCTCGACCACCATCAGCGTCCCGTCGGGCTTCAGCGTCCGGCGCAGATGCGCCGCCGCGCCGACCGGGTTGCCCATGTCGTGCAGGCAGTCGAACAAGCAGACCAGGTCGAAGCCGCGATCCGTCGGCACCTCCTTGGCCGCGGCGGTCTCGAAGGCGACGCGCGAGGCCACGCCCGCGCGCTCCGCCGCCTCGCGCGCGGCGGCGACGGAGGCGGCGTGATAGTCGAACCCCGTGAACCGGCTGTTCGGATAGGCGCGGCCCATGATGACCGTCGAGGCGCCATGCCCGCAGCCGACATCGGCGACCGACGCGCCGGCATCCAGCTTCCCCACCACGCCCCCCAGCGCCGGCAGCCAGTTCTGCACGAGCTGGTGGTTGTAGCTGGTGCGGAAGAACCGCTCGGTGCCGCAGAACAGGCAGGCGTCGCGCTCGTGCCAGCCGAGGCCGCGGCCGTGGCGGAAGCTCTCGGTGATGCGCGGCTCGTCGCGCCAGACGGAGGCCGCGATGTCGAAGACGCCCATCATGTAGGCGGGGCTCGCCTCGTCGGCGAAGACCAGCGCCTGCTCGGGCGGAAGCGTGTAGCGCTCGCTGCGCGGGTCGTAGTCGAGGTACCCGGCCGCGGCCTGCGCGGCGAGCCATTCGCGCACCGCGCGCTCGGCGGTGCCGGTGCGCCGCGCGAGCTCCACGGAATCCACCGGCCCCGCCCCGGCCAGCGCGCGCCAGAGGCCGAGCCGCTCGCCGACCAGCACCGTCGCGGCGGTCATGAGGGCGCCGACATCGCCGAGGAAGCGGCCGATGAAGGCGTCGAGCTTCGCGGGATCCGGGGCGCCGGCGGCGGTGGCCGTCGTCGGGGGACCTTGCGTCGTGGTGGCGGCGGTGTCCATCCAGAGTGCCTCCTGTGTTCGGGGGATGCCGCGGCACCCTGCGTTTCGACAGGCCGGGCGCCCCGGTTTCGCGCAACTGCGCGTGAGCCGGTCAATTGCGGGCGGGCGCCGTCAGCGTTGCTGCTGCTGTTGCTGCGGATCCGCGCCGGTGGCTGCTGCAGCCTCCAGGCGGCTGAAGATCGCATCCGCCTCGCGCCGGAACTCGGCGGGATCCTGGGCGGAGCCGTTGAGCACCGTGCTCCAGTGCCGCGTCATGGCGGCCATGCCGACGGCCTCGCGGATCTCGTCCTCGGTCGCGCCGTTCAGGCGCGCTGCGCGAGTGTGGAAATGGACGCAATAGCCACACGGGATCTGCGCCGCGACAGCGAGGCCGATCAGCTCCTTCACCTTCCCCGGCAGGACAGTCCGGCCCATCTGGAGGTCGCGGAATTCGGCCCATGCGCCGGCGATCCCGGAATCCGGGAAGAACCGGAACATGCCGGGCACCTGGCCGAGGCTGCGCTCGATGTCGCCCCGCGCCTCCCGTGCGGCGGTGCTGTCGGTGGACGGGGACGGCGGCTGTGGTGCGGCCGTCTGCGACACGGCGACGCCGCCGATCGCGATGCCGCCGGCAAGGAGCCCGGCGGCGCCGAGCAAGGTCCTGCTGCGCATGGTCCGTTTCTCCCCCCTGCCCGTCTGCTCTCCGAGCCGGGGCAGAGAGAGGCTAGGGAGTGACCCGCGGCGGCGTCATCGCGCGACCGGGCCGAAGCGACGATCACCCGATCGGGCCATGCGCAGCGCGACGCGGCGACAAGCCGATCGGACCCGGAGGGGACAGCCGGTGCGACACCGCGATGAGCCAAGCCAAGCGGGCGCTTCGCGGCGCGTCTCATGCCAGTCGCGTGCAATCCTGATCCATCTTCGGCGGCCACGCGGCGGGCATGAGGCACGCAGTCAACCGCCATACCAACCCGGCGCGCGCCGGTGCCCAGTTCCGAGATCGAGCCTCTGCGCCGGGTATCAGAGCAACCCGGCGCGCGCGGCGAGCGCAGCGGCGGCGGCGCGGGTCGGCAGGTTCAGCTTCACCAGGATGTTCGTCACGTGCCGCTTCACCGTGTGCTCGGAGAGCGCGAGCTCCGCAGCGATCGCCGGATTGGACAGGCCGCGCGCGACGAGGCGCAGGATTTCCCGCTCGCGCGCGGACAGGTTGAGCGGCGGCACGGCCACAGCCGCAGCCGCAGCCGCAGCCGCAGCCGCAGCCGCAGCCGGCGCCAACGGTGCCAATGC
>JADGHI010000299.1 GCA_019689515.1 Acetobacteraceae bacterium
ATCGGGGGGATGCGCCCGTTGCGCCCCAGCGTGCCGACCCGCACCGCGTCCCAGGCGCGCAGGTCGGCCGCGGCGGCGAGCGCCGCCTCGGTCTCGCGCCGCAGCGCCTCCAGGTCGTCCCCGGCCGTTGTCATCGTGGTCGCGTCGGTCATCGTCCCGGTTCCGGATGCGAAAAGGGCCGCCTCCCGCGGGAGCGGCCCTCTGCTGAACGCCTTGGAGCGAGGGCGCCGTCTGGCCCCCGCGGTGGCCGCTGCCTACTGCGCCGCCGCCGGCGTCGGCTGCGGGCGGGCCGCCCGCGCCTTCTCGACCAGCGCCGCGAAGCCCTGCGGGTCGTCGAAGGCGATCGCCGCCATCACCTTGCGGTCGAGCCCGATCCCCGCCGCCTTCGCGCCGGCGATGAACTGGCTGTAGGTCATGCCGTGCTCGCGCACCGCGGCGTTGATCCGCTGGATCCACAGGCCGCGGAACTCGCGCTTCTTGTTCCGCCGGTCGCGGTAGGCGTAGCGCAGCGCCTTCTCCACGCGCTGCAGCGCGATTCGGTAGGAGGTGCTGCCCCGGCCGAAATAGCCCTTGGCGAGCTTGAGGATCTTCTTGTGACGAGCGTGCTTGGTGACGCCCCGCTTGACGCGCGCCATTGCTCAGCCCTCCCTCAGCGCTCGATGCCGTAGGGCATCCACTGCTTCACCGTCCGCGCGTCCTGCGGGGTGAGCACCTGGCTGCCGCGGTTCTGCCGCTTCGCCTTCTGGGTGCGCGCGATGAGGTTGTGGCGCTTGTTGCCGGGGCCCGCCAGGACCTTGCCGGTGGCGGTCAGCCGGAAGCGCTTCTTCACGCTCGACTTCGTCTTCATCTTGGGCATTTCGGATCTCCGGTCGGAAGCGCCTCGGATGAGGGCGCGGGACCGCGGCCGGGCATGCCCGTCCATCGCACCGGCGCGCGGGGGAGGCGCGGCGTATAGCGGCGGGGGGCGGAGGCCGCAAGGGTTCCGCCGGAGGCCGACGATCCCCAGAATAGACCCGAGTCGGGCGAGCGAGGGCTGAGCACCATGACGGCGACGGAAGCGCAGCAGGCGATCCTGATCGGCCGGGGCGAGGGCCCCTGCGAATTGCTCCTCTCCCGCGCCAACCGGCACGGGCTGATCGCCGGCGCCACCGGCACCGGGAAGACGGTCACGCTCCAGGTCCTCGCCGAGGGATTCTCCCGCGCCGGGGTCCCGGTCTTCTGCGCCGACGTCAAGGGCGACCTCGCCGGCATCAGCCAACCCGGCCGGCCCAATCCGAAGATCGAGGCCCGCGCGCGCGAGCTCGGCGAGACCGACTTCGCCTACGAGCCCGCTCCGGTCGTCTTCTGGGACGTGTTCGGCGAGCAGGGCCACCGCCTGCGCGCCACCGTCGCCGAGATGGGCCCGCTGCTCCTCGCGCGCATGCTGGAGCTGAACGAGACGCAGGAGGGCGCGCTCACCATCGCTTTCCGCCTGGCCGACGACGAGGGCCTGCTGCTGCTCGACTTCAAGGACCTGCGGGCGATCCTCAGCCACGTCGCGGACCGCGCGGAGGAGATCAGCGCCGCCTATGGCCGCGTGAGCAAGGCCACGATCGGCACCATCCAGCGCCGCCTGCTGATGCTGGAGGAGGCGGGGGCGGAGCACTTCTTCGGCGAGCCGGCGCTGGCGCTGGAGGACATGATGCTCCTCACGCCGGACGGGCGCGGCGCGGTGAACGTGCTGGCCGCGGACAAGCTGGTGCGGAGCCCGCGCCTCTACGCGACCTTCCTGCTCTGGCTGCTCTCCGAGCTGTTCGAGGAACTGCCCGAGGTGGGCGACCTCGAGAAGCCCAAGCTCGTCTTCTTCTTCGACGAGGCGCATCTGCTGTTCCGAGACGCGCCGAAGGTCCTGATCGAGAAGGTCGAGACGGTGGTGCGGCTGATCCGCTCCAAGGGAGTGGGCGTCTATTTCGTCACCCAGAACCCGCTCGACCTGCCGGCCAGCGTGCTCGGCCAGCTCGGCAACCGGGTGCAGCACGCGCTGCGCGCCTTCACGCCAGCGGAGCAGAAGGCGGTGCGCGCCGCGGCCGAGACCTTCCGCCCCAACCCGAAGCTGCGGGTCGAGGACGCGATCGGCGCGCTCGGCGTGGGCGAGGCGCTGGTCTCGACTCTCGCCGCGGACGGCACGCCGACACCGGTGGAGCGGGCGCGGATCTGCCCGCCGCGCTCGCGCATCGGCGCGATCACGCCGGAGGAGCGGGCCGCGGTCATCGCGCGCAGCCCGCTCGCCGGGCGCTACGACCAGGAGGTGGACCGCGAGTCCGCCTATGAGCTGCTGACCGGTCGCGCCACCTCGGTCATCGCGGACCCTGGCCCGCATCGGGCGAGCACCGGTCCGGCGCCGGTGCGCAACGGCAATCCCTGGGGCGGCGCAACAGCGCCATCGCCGCCGCCGAGTACCGGCAGGGGCCGGATTCCCGACATTGCACCGTCGCGGACCGGGCAGCGCATCCCGGCGCCGGCCTCGGCCCGGCGGCCTGTGCCGCCTGCCGGTGGTGGCCAGGGCGGGGGCATCGGCGAGGTGCTCGGTGGCATCCTCACCGGCAACCGTGGGCGGCGCGAGGGCGTGGCCGAGGCGATGGCGAAGTCGGCCGCCCGCAGCGTGGGCTCCACGGTCGGGCGGCAGATCGGCAACGCCGTGCTGCGCGGCGTGCTCGGCACGATTTTCCGGGGCCGTTAGGCCGCGATCGCCCTGGGTGGGAACATCCCGGGGCGTGAAGTGCTGCCTCGGAAAGGCTTGGCCCCTTGTCGGCCTGACTGTGGGCAGGCCGACAAGGGGCCAGGGCGTGTTTGTCGCGGGCTGTTCTTCCGGCCGGAGCCGGTGCGGACAAACCGGGAGTTTGGGCTTGCTCCGGCGCGGCGCCGCTGCCATTCGCCGCGGGGGCCGTGATCCACCCATGATCCATGACCGGCTTCAGACCTGGCACGTCACCGTGGAAGGTCGTCGCGGGCTCACCTATCCGCTCGGCCGTGGCGTTCGCCACGATCCGTATTCACCGTCATGTGAGCGCATCACCTGCCGTCGCCCCTCGGTGGGAGGATGATCGGAGTCCCGGCTCGGCACCGAAGGACCGGCAGGCCCGTCGGGTTCCGGGGGATCGCGCGCCTGCCCGTTCCCGCAGCCTCCCGGAACGATCCTCAGGGCTTGCGGAACAGCGCGTCGGCCGCGCCGCGCTGCGCCTCGCGGGCGGCGATCGCGGCCTCCGTGCGGGCGATCTCAGCGCGCAGCGCCGCGATGTAGTCGCGCATCTCGGCCACAGACCAGCCGTCCAGGACCGCGGGCTCCAGCCCCCGGCGCCCCTTCGCGCCGGCCGTGGCCTGGCGCCGCAGCCGGTCCTCCTCGTCCTCGAACATCGATCGGCCTCGCCTGCCTCGTCCTGCCCCCGCCGGGGCCCGGGCTTTGACCCGCCGGGGGCCCCACTCTATATCCTGCACAGCCGCTGCCAGAGGAGGAAGGCACGCCGGCCGGCTTTCCTCCCCGCGACCGTCCGGCCCGACCCTGAAGGTCCTCCAATGCCTCTGCCCCTGATGCCGAAGGCCACCGCAGTGTGGCTGATCGAGAAAACCTCGTTGACCTTCGACCAGATCGCCGAGTTCGTCGGCATGCATCCGCTCGAGGTCCAGGCCATCGCCGACGGCGAGGTGGCGCAAGGCATCGTCGGCTACGACCCGATCGCCAGCGGCCAGCTCACCCGGGAGGAGATCGCCCGTTGCGAGGCCGATCCCAACGCGCGGCTGAAGCTCAACGAGCCCTCGGTCCCGCTGCCGAAGCCGCGGACCAAGGGCGCCCGCTACACCCCGGTGGCCAAGCGCATCGACCGGCCGGACGCCATCGCCTGGCTGCTCCGGCACTATCCGCAGCTTCCCGACCCGGTGATCGCCAAGCTGCTCGGCACCACCAAGGAGACGATCCAGAAGGTGCGCGACCGGACCCACTGGAACAGCGCCAACATCAAGCCGCGCGATCCGGTGATCCTCGGGCTCTGCACCCAGTCCGACCTGAACGCGGCGATCGCCGCTGCCGGCATCAACCCGGCCGCGCCGCCGCCTCAGCTTTCCGAGGACGCGGCCTGACGGGGCAGGCCATCGGGGCCGTGCCTGGGTAGCGCCCGCCCCGCTTGGAGGACCCATACCGGCGGCGGTCGGTCATGACCCAACGACCGCCCCCTAAGGCGCCGGGCTCCGCCCGGCTTGGCTTCGCGGCATGAACCGCGGGCCGTATGCGCTTCGCGGCGGTGCCGCGAACGGCATCCGTCAGGGACGACGCTGTCAGTATCAGCCCGAGCCCGCGAGCAGGCGGCGGAGCTGCCCCCGCGTCAGTTCGCCGGTCTGCGGCTGGCGGATGCTGCGCTGGAAAGCGCGGATCGCATCGCGGGTCCGCGGACCGATCCGGCCATCCGGCGTGCCGGCGTTGAAATTGCGCGCGTTCAGGGCGCGCTGCACGCGCTCGGCAGTCTCCCGGTCGAGCTCCGCCACAACGTCCTCCGCTGCGCCTGCCGCGACCGCGACCGGGGGTGGCGCGGCGGGTGCCCCCTCGGGCGCCGCCACCCGCGAGGGCGGCGCGAGCGCGGCCTCCTCGACCTGGCGCAGCTCGGCGGCGAAGACCTCGCGATGCGGCTCCGCGCCATAGGTCCAGATCTCGTCGCTGGTCCGGTGCAGCGTCTCGGGACGGGCGAGGCGCACCGCGCGGACCGCGTAGCGCCAGTCCGCCGCGTTGCGCAGCAGCGCGCCGCTGCCCCCTTCGCCCACCGCCAGCGCTCGCCCGGGCTCCCCCTCGGCGATCCGCGCCATCTCGATCACCGGGCACTCGCCGGCTTCGGTCCGCCAGCGCCCGCGCGGCGGCAGGCCGGTGAGCAGTTCGCGCGCCTGGGTCTGAACGACCGGCTCGAACACGCCGCGATTGCCATAGGCGCCGAGCGCCTTCCCCATGGGAATTCCGGCCGCCTCCAGGCTGCGGTCGCGGAACAGCAGGTCCACCACCACGGCGCGCACCGCCAGCGGGCCGGTGTTGGCGATCTCGGCGCACAGTGCCGTCGGCCCCCCCGACGGCGCCCCGCCGCGCGCCGCGGGTCGCGGCCAGCCCGGGGCGGGGCGGGAGGCGATGGTGACGAAGCGGCGCGCGTAGTCGGCGGCCAGCGCCTCGGCGAAGGCGTCGCCGGCTGCCTCGGCCGCCGCCTCGGCCTCCTCCGCCCGTGCAGCGGCGGCCTGTGCCGCCTCCCGCTCCGCGGTCGTCGGTGGCACCTCGGCGCTGAGCGCGGCGGCGTAGGCGGCCTCGGCCGCCCTCAGCTCGGTG
>JADGHI010000006.1 GCA_019689515.1 Acetobacteraceae bacterium
TCCCCGCCCCGACCGGCACCGCGATTGCCGCACCGCCACTGCCACCACCCTGCATGCGTCCTGCCATGTCCACCCTTCACTCCTTCGTCCGTGCCTTCCTGCCGGCCATCCCGGCAGGCTCCGCCGGCTCCCGGAAAATCCTGCCGGGTTCTTCGGGCGCACCGCCGACGCAAACGCCCATGCGCACTCCGTCGCACTGGCATGGGGGTTGCAGGGATGCGCCTCGCAGCGGGTGCCGTCGCTGCCGCTCCGCTTCGACCCGCGCGCCCCCGCCGCGGCGCGGTCACGGGGTGGAGCCGCGCGCGGCAAGGGGAGAGCAGCGTGGCCGCAATTGATTGCGCAAGGACGAACAGGGCCGGACCGGGCGTAATGGCAGCGGCGGCGGCAGCGTTCAGGCTCGCCGTCGCGGCGCTGTTCGTCGCCGGACTCGGCCTGGCCGCGCCCGCCGCCGGTGCGGAGGTGCGGATCAAGGACATCGCCGATGTCGAGGGCGTGCGCGACAACCAGCTCGTCGGCTACGGCCTGGTGGTCGGCCTGAACGGCACGGGCGACCGGCTGCGCAACGCGATCTTCACCCGCCAGTCGCTGATCGGCATGCTCGAGCGGCTGGGCGTGAACACGCGCGACTACGAGACGCGGCTGGAGACCAGGAACGTCGCGGCGGTGATGGTCACCGCCAACCTGCCGGCCTTCGCCCGCCCCGGCAGCCGGATCGACGTCGCCGTCTCGGCGCTCGGGGACGCGACCAACCTCACCGGCGGCACGCTGCTGTTCACCCCGCTGCTCGGCGCGGATGGAGAGGTCTATGCCGTGGCGCAGGGCACGGTCGCGACCGGAGCGATCGCGGCGCGCGGCGTCGCCGCCTCGGTCACGCGCGGGGTGCCGACCGCGGGGCGCATCGCCAATGGCGGGATCGTCGAGCGTGAGCTGCCCTACCGCCTCGCCGGACGGGACGCGCTGCGCCTCGCCCTGCGCAACCCGGACTTCACCACCGCACGGCGCATCGCCGCGGCGATCAACCGCGCCGCCGGCGGGCAGGTGGCGCGCGCGACCGATCCTCGCACCGTGGCGCTGGCGCTCGGCGGGCGCGACCCTGCGGCCTTCCTCGCGCAGATCGAGCAGCTCCGCGTCCAGCCGGACCATCCGGCGCGCGTCGTGATCGACGAGGCCTCGGGCACCATCGTCATGGGGGCCGATGTGCGCGTCAGCACCGTCGCGATCGCCCAGGGCAACCTGACGATCCGCATCACCGAGACGCCGGAGGTCGCGCAGCCGAACCCCTTTGCGCGCGGCGAGACCGTGGTGGTGCCGCGCACCCAGATCGAGGTTGACGACCAGCGCGAGCGCCGGATGGGCGTGCTGCGCGGCGGCGTCACCTTGCAGGAGCTGGTGCGCGGACTGAACAGCCTCGGCGTCGGGCCGCGCGACCTCATCAACATCCTGCAGGCGATCAAGGCCGCGGGCGCGCTGCAGGCGGAGCTCGAACTGCGGTGACCCCTGTGCCGCCACGGGGCGCCACGCCCCTCAGTGCCACCCCGTCGCCGGCGCAGGCATTGCCGGCGGAGGACCCGCTGCGCCGCGCCGCGCGTGAGTTCGAGGCCCAGGCGCTCGGGGCGCTGCTTCAGCCGATCTTCGCGACCGTGGACGCCGCGCGCGGCGCCTTCGGCGGCGGCGCGGGAGAAGCGCAGTGGCGCCCGATGCTGGTGGACGCCTATGCCGCGGCCATTGCGCGCGCCGGCGGCCTCGGCATCAGCGAGGCGGTGCATCGCGCGCTGCTGCGCGCGCAGGAGGGAGTCGGACCATGACCGGTGACCTGTTGCAGGCAGGGCAACGGCTCGCCGAGGCGCTGGAGGCGGAGAACGAGGCGCTGGCCGCGCTCGATCTCGCCCGCGCGGCGGCGCTCGCGACCGCGAAGGTCGAAGCCTGCGACGCTTTCGCGGCCGCGCAAGCGGCGGCGGCGAAGGAGGAGGAGGCGACTCGGACGCAGCCCGGGGCGCAGGACGGCGCCGCCGCGTCCTCCCCGACCGAGGAGCGCCTGGCGGCCGAGCAACTCGCCCTCCGCCTCCAGTCCCTGAGCGCGGAGAACCGGCGGCTGCTGGAGCGCGCGATCGCGCTCCAGTCGCGCGTGATCGAAACCATCGCGGGCGCGGCACTCCCGCGCGCCGCCGGGCCGGGACGCTACGAGGCGCGCGGGACGCGGCGCCGCCCGCCGCCCGGCCAGGCCGTGCCGCCGCTCGCCCTTTCGGCACGGGCGTAGCGTCGGGCGGGCGCGGCGCAGCGCAGCGCGCTACGCCGCCACGACGGCGCGGCCGTTGTCCACCACCTTGGCGTTGCGCGCGCGCACGAAGGCGCGGAAGGAGATGATCTCGCCGTCGCGCCACATCTCGACCGAGATGGTCTCGCCCGGGATGACCGGCGCGGAGAAGCGGACATCGAAGCCGCGCAGCCGCGCCGGGTCGTAGCCGCAGAAGCTGCGCAGCACGGCGTGCGCGCAAACGCCGTAGGTGCAGAGGCCGTGCAGGATCGGCCTCTCGAACCCGGCGCGGCGCGCCGTCGCGGGGTCCGAATGCAGCGGGTTGAGGTCGCCATTCAGGCGGTAGAGCAGCGCCTGGTTGGCAAAGGTCGGCAGATCGCAGACCACGTCCGGCGCGCGGCCCTCCGGAATGCGGTGCGGCGTGCGCGGCGCGTCCGGGCTACCGCCGAAGCCGCCATCGGCGCGGGCGAAGGTGCTGCCCCAGAGGCGGGCCAGCGGCTCGCCGGTCGCATCGTCGCTCAGCGTGGTCTCGACGTAGATGACCGCGCCCTTGCCCGGCCCCTTGTCCACCACGGCGCTGACCCGCGCCTTGCTGCGTACCCGCCCCGCGGCCGCGAGGGGGCGAAGCAGCTCAAGCCCCTGCTCGCCATGCACCACCATGGTGCGGTTGATCCCGCTGCGCGGGTCGGCCGAGATCGAGGGCGGGCGCGCGAGCACCACCGCCATGGTCGGGAAGGCCAGAAGGTCCTTCTCGATGGTGACGAAGCGAAGCTGGCCCTCGTCCATCGGATCGGCGCCGAGGCCGATGCCGAGGTTGTAGATGGTGGTGTCGCGCTCGTTGTAGGTCTGGACGATCTCCTCGAAGCGCCAATCGAGCAGACGTTGCGGGTCAATCATGGCGTTCCTCTCCCTGGTGGAGGCTGGGCGATGGCGGAGCAGGCTACGGCGCCGCGCGGGCGCCTCGTCGCGCACGCAGAGTGACGGCGGCGATGATGGCGGCGTCAAGCCCATCCGCCGCACGCCTTGAACAACGCGCGTGGGACCGATTGACGGGGCAGGCACCTTGCGGCAGCGTCTGCCGCCGCTCGCCCGGCCGCCCGCTCGCGGCCGAGGGCACGATCATCGGATCAGGACAGGCGGCACCACACCCTCCATGCATCCTCACCTGCCCAGGCGCTCCCGCGGCACGGCGGAGGCGCCGCTTTGACCCGCCCGCTCGAGGGCGTGCGCGTGCTCGACATGTCGCGCATCTTCGCCGGGCCCTGCGCGGGCCAGATCCTCGGTGATCTCGGCGCGGAAGTCATCAAGGTCGAGCGGCCCGGCGTCGGCGACGACACGAGGAGTTGGGGCCCGCCCTTCGTGCGCGACGCCGAAGGGCGCGAGACGTCGGAGACCGGCTACTTCCTCTGCCTGAACCGCGCGAAGAAGTCGGTCACCATCGACATCGCGCGGCCCGAGGGCCAGGACCTGATCCGCGGCCTCGCCGCGCGCTCGGACGTGCTGCTGGAGAATTTCAAGCCAGGCACGCTGGCGCGCTACGGCCTCGGCTGGGAGGATCTGCGCGCAGTCAACCCGCGGCTGATCTATTGCTCCGTCACCGGCTTCGGGCAGGACGGCCCCTACCGCGACCGCGCCGCCTACGACTTCATCATCCAGGCCATGGGCGGGCTGATGAGCGTGACCGGCGAGCGGGAGGACCGCCCCGGCGGTGGCCCGCAGAAAGTCGGCGTGCCGCTGGTGGACCTGATGACGGGCCTCTACGCGACCGTCGCGATCCAGGCCGCGCTCGCAGCGCGGGAGCGCACCGGAGAGGGGCAGGCGATCGACATCGCCATGCTGGACGTGCTGGTCGGCTCGCTGGCGAACCAGGCGCAGAACTACCTGCTGACCGGCCGCGTGCCGCGCCCCGCCGGCAACGACCACCCGAACATCGTGCCGCAGCGCGTCTTCGACACCGCCGATGGCGGGCGGTTCTGCATCGTCGTCGGCAATGACTCGCAGTTCCGCGCGTTCTGCCGCGCCGCCGGCGTTCCCGAGCTGGCGGAGGATCCGCGCTTCGCCACGAACCCGCAGCGGGTGCGCAACCGCGCCGCGCTGGACGCGATACTGGAACCGCTGATGGCATCGCGCTCCGCCGCCGAGTGGATGGCGGCGCTGGATGCCGTGGGCGTGCCCTGCGGGCCGATCAACGACATGGCGCAGGTCTTTTCCGATCCGCACGTCGCCGCGCGCGGGATGCGGATCGACATGGAGCACCCGAGCTGCGGCGCGGTGCCGCTGGTGGCGAGCCCGATGCGCTTCTCCTCAACCCCGCTCACCTACGAGACGCCGCCGCCGATGCTCGGCGAGCATGTCGAGGAGGTGCTCGGCGGCGTGCTGGGCTTGCCGGAGGAGGAGATCGCGCGGCTGCGTGCCGCCGGAGTGGTGTAGGGGTGTAAGGAGAGGGGGGGAGGAGAACGTGATGATGCTGACGAGACGCGGATCGGCGATGGCGGCGACAGCGGCCGCGACGCTGCTCCGGCGCGGTGGCGCGGCACGGGCGCAGACGAGCGATTTTCCGACCAAGCCGGTGCGCTTCATCGTCCCCTACCCTCCCGGCGGCATCACCGACCTCCTGGCCCGCAAGCTCGGCGAGAAGCTCGGCGAGCGCTGGGGCCAGCCCGTCGTGGCCGACAACCGCCCCGGCGCCGGCGGCAACATCGCCGCGCAGGCCGCCGCGCGCTCGGCGCCGGACGGGTACACGATCTTCATGGGCTTCCTCGGCACCCATGCGGCGAATGCCAGCCTCTATCGCGATCTCGGCTACGACCCGGTGCGCGACTTCACGCCGATCGGCCTGGTTGCCGCCTCGCCGATGGTGCTGACCGTGCATCCCTCCGTCCCGGCGCGGACGGTGGCCGAGCTGATTGCCTATGCGCGGGCGAATCCCGGGCGGCTGACCTTCGGCTCCTCCGGCAATGGCGGCGCCTCGCACCTCGCGCTGGAGCTGTTCAAGAGCCTCGCCGGCGTGGACATCACCCATGTGCCCTATCGCGGCACGGCGCCGGTCACCACGGACCTGATCGCCGGCCGGATCAGCGGGTATTTCGATACGGTGATCACCGCAGCGCCGAGCGTCGCCGCGGGCAATGTGCGGGCGCTGGGCGTCTCGCTCGAAGGCCGCCGCTCCTCGCGGATGCCGGATGTGCCGACGATCGCCGAGGCTGGGCTGCCGGGCTATGCCTTCTCGACCTGGCTCGGCGTGCTGGGACCGGCCGGGATGCCGCCGGCACTGGTCGCGCGGATGAATCGCGACCTCGTCGAGGTGGTCCAGGCGCCCGACTTCGTTGCCTGGTGCGCCGAGCGCGGGCTGGAGACGATGCCCGGCACGCCGGAGGAGTTCGCCCGCTTCATGGCGGCGGAGACGGCGAAGTTCAGCCGCCTGATCCGCGAGGCGGGAATCAGGCTGGACTGAACCTCGCGGCGCGCGAGCCGCCGCACAGTGACGGAGCAGGACGAACATGGACGACCTCAAGGTGATCCGCGTCGCCATCCAGGACCACATCGCGCTGGTGACGATGGACAACCCGCCGGTCAACGCCCAGGACCGGCAGTTCAACGAGGAGATGGCGCTCGCCTTCGACCGCATCAGCGAGATGGACGAGGTGCGCTGCGCCGTGCTGACCGGCGCCGGCAAGGTCTTCTCCGCCGGCGCGGACATCAAGTCCCGCGTCGCCATGGCGACGGAGCGCAAGCCCGGCGACGGGCTGCAGCACCTCCGGCGCGCGCGCGAGGCGTTCAACTCGGTCTATGAGTGCCGCAAGCCGGTGATCGCGGCGATCAATGGCCCCGCGCTCGGCGCCGGCCTCGCGGTCGCCGCCTCCTGCGACATCCTGGTCTGCTCGGAGAATGCGGTGCTCGGCCTGCCGGAGGTGGATGTCGGCCTGCTCGGCGGCGGGCGGCACGCGATGCGGCTGTTCGGCCACTCCCTGACGCGGCGGATGATGCTCACCGGCTACCGCGTGCCGGGGCCGGAGCTCTATCGCCTCGGCGTGGTCGAAGCCTGCGTGCCGCAGGAGAAGCTGATGGAGACGGCGATGGACCTCGCGCGCCAGATCGCCTCCAAGAGCCCGATCGCGACGCGGCTCGCCAAGCACGGGCTGAATGCGATCGAGTGGTCGAGCCTGCGCGACGGCTACCGCTTCGAGCAGGAGATGACGGCCGAGCTCGGCAAGTACGAGGATTCGAAGGAGGCGATGCGCGCCTTCCTCGAGAAGCGCCCGCCCGTGTTCAAGGGGCGGTAGGGCGCCCCTCCCGGCCCCGGTCCTGGCCGCGCGCCTCAGGCCAGCCGGGCCCGGTCCACCACATCCGCCCGCCTGGCGGAGAGCCTAATCAGCCCCTGCTGCTCGAGCGCGGCGAGGGCGCGCGAGAGCGTCGCCGGCGTCCCCCCGCGCCGCGCGGCGAGGGCCGCGCGCGGCTCGGGCAGCTCGGCCGTGCCGGCGCCGGCCTCTTCCGGCACGCGGCGGGCGAGGAAGCGCGCCACGCGCCGCTCCGCAGGGCGGAGCTTCAGGTCCACCACCTGGTCCACCATCAGGCGCCAGTGGCGCGACAGCAGCTCGATGGTCGCACGGGCCAGGGCGGGATCCTGCGCGACGCCCTCGCGGAAGGTCTCGGCCGGGATCATCAGCACGCGGACATCGGTCAGCGCCACGCCGGAGGCGAGATAGGGCAGGCCCAGGAGCACGGCGGGAACAAGGAGCAGCTCGCCAGGGCCGAAGATCTCGACAACGGTTTCGCCGCCCGCCTCCGCTTCCGCCTTCAGCCCGATGCTGCCGGCGAGCAGCAGGTGCACGAAATCCGGCAGCTCGTTCTGGTCGAACAGGATGGTGGTGCGCGGAAGCTGCTGGGTGAAGCTCGGCCGGAGGAGGCGCGCCATCGCCGCCTCGCCGGCCGCCGCGAAGAAGGGGCTGCGGCGTATCAATTCGAGATTTGGGGTTCGGCTGATGGTCGGCATGGCGCCCTCCACGGACCGCCGGCGCGTCGCACGCAGCGCCCAGCGGTCTTGATATATATCAAGCAACAATGCGGGATGCATCGTGCCTGGTGTTGAGACAGGCCGACTTTACGCTGATTTTCTCCCTCGCACCGCCGCAATGTTGATCTGGGTCAACCGCGCGGCCGGGCGCCCGGAAAAGAGATCGCGTACGTCGAGAAACCCGGAGGGGAACGATGGACGCGACGACCGGGAACGGGACGGTGGCACCGGGAGACGCTGACCGGTCCCGCGCCCTGTGGGCGAGCACGGTGGCCTTCACCGTCTGTTTCGCCGTCTGGACGATCTTTTCGATCATCGGCGTGCAGATCAAGCAGGACCTGGGGCTGAACGACACCCAGTTCGGCCTCCTGATCGGCACGCCCATCCTCACGGGCAGCCTGATCCGCCTGATGCTCGGCATCTGGGCCGACCAGTACGGCGGCCGGACCGTCTATGCCGGCGTGATGGTGGCCGCCGCGATCGCCACCTACCTGCTCACCTACGCCTACGACTACCCGACCTTCCTCCTCGCCGCGCTCGGCGTCGGCATCGCCGGCGGCTCCTTCGCCGTCGGCATCGCCTATGTCTCGAAGTGGTATCCGAAGGAGAAGCAGGGAACCGCGCTCGGCATCTTCGGCGCGGGCAATGTCGGCGCGGCGGCGACGAAATTCCTCGCGCCGGTGGTGATGGTGGCGTTCGGCTGGAAGGTCGTGGCGCAGCTCTGGGCGCTCGGCCTGCTGGTGACGGCGGTGGCGTTCTACCTCACCACCAAGGACGACCCGGACCTCGCGGAGCGGCGGGCGCGCGGCGTGAAGCCGGAGCCCTTCTCGGCCATGCTGGCGCCGCTGGCGAATCTCCAGGTCTGGCGCTTCAGCCTCTACTACTTCTTCGTCTTCGGCGGCTTCGTCGCGCTCGCCCTGTGGCTGCCGCGCTACTACGTCGGCGTGTACGGCCTCGACATCATCACCGCCGGCCTGCTCGGCGCGGCCTATTCGGTGCCGGGCTCGCTGTTCCGCATCCTCGGCGGCACCCTGTCCGACAAATACGGCGCGCGGAAGGTCATGTACTGGACCTTCATCGGCTCCGTCGTCTGCACCTTCCTGCTCAGCTACCCGGCCACGCGCTACGTGGTGCAGGGCATCGAGGGGCCGATCGAGTTCACCATCGCAATCGGCTTCATCCCCTTCACCCTGCTGACCTTCGCGCTGGGCTTCTTCATGAGCCTCGGCAAGGCGGCCGTCTACAAGCACATCCCAGTCTACTACCCGAACCGCGTCGGCGCCGTCGGAGGCGTCGTCGGCCTGATCGGCGGCCTCGGCGGCTTCGTGCTGCCGATCGCCTTCGGCGCGATGAACGACCTGGTCGGCGTCTGGACCTCCTGCTTCATGCTGCTCTTCGCCATCGTCGCGGTGAGCCTCGTCTGGATGCACGCGGCGATTCGCCGGATGGAGCTGCGCGAGATGCCGGCGCTCGGCGCCCCGCGCGACCTGCCGGAGCTGGAGGCGCTGCGCGCCGCCGCGATCGCCGCAGCCGACGCGGCGAAGCAGGCCGCGGACGCCGCTGCGCAGGCGGCGAGCGCCGCGCAGATGGCGACGACGGCCCGCCGCGACGGCACGAACGGCGCGCGGCCGCCGGCCACCCTAAACCTCGCCGGCGGGTGATCCCAGGCGACGAGCGGAGAGGCATGCACACCATGGCGTCCACCCTCGCACCCGGCGCCGCCGACGCGGCGGCGCCCAGAGGCGGAAGCTGGCTCACCCGCTGGGAGCCCGAGGACCCGCGCTTCTGGGCGGCGGAAGGCAAGGCGCGGGCCTGGAAGACGCTGGCGATCACGACCGCCAGCCTGACCGTGGCCTTCGCCATCTGGTTCGTCGTCAGCGCGCTGGTCGTGCGGCTGCCGCAGATCGGCTTCCGGCTCACCACCGGGCAGCTCTTCTGGCTGGCGGCGATGCCGGGCCTCGCCGGCGGGACGCTGCGCCTGATCCACGCCTTCCTCACGCCGATCTACGGCACGCGCGCAGTTGTGGCGTGGTCCACCGCCTCGCTGCTGGTGCCCACCCTGGGCTGGGCCGTCGCGGTGCAGAATCCGGAGACGCCCTACTGGGTACTCATGGCGCTCGCCTTCCTGGCGGGCCTCGGCGGCGCGAACTTCTCCTCCTTCATGCCCTCGACCAGCCTGTTCTTCCCCAAGCGCCTGCAGGGCACGGCGCTCGCGATCCAGGCGGGGGTCGGGAATTTCGGCGTCTCCGTCGTGCAGTTCGTGACGCCGTGGATCATCGGCATCGCGCTGTTCGGCAGCCTGGCCGGCGACGCGCAGGTGCTGACGCTGGGCGGGGCGCGGAGCACCGTGTGGCTGCAGAACGCGACGCTGGTCTACGTGCCGGTGATCGCGCTCTGCGCGCTGCTCGCCTGGACGATGCTGCGGAGCGTGCCGATCACGGCCAACATCCGCGAGCAGTTCGACATCTTCGGCAACGCCCACACCTGGGTGATGACCTCGCTCTACATGATGACCTTCGGCAGCTTCAGCGGCCTCTCCGCGACCTTCCCGCTGCTGATCAAGCAGATCTACGGCGGTCTGCCCGGCGCACCCGACCCGCTGGCTTACGCCTTCTATGGTCCCCTCCTGGGCTCCCTCGCACGTGTCCTCGCCGGCCCGGTCAGCGACAGGCTGGGCGGCGGGCGGGTGACGCACTGGGCCGGCCTCGGCATGGCGGCCTGCGCGCTCGCGCTGCCGATGTTCACCTCCGCTGCCTCGCTGGACGCCTTCCCGTGGTTCGTCGCAGCGATGCTCGGCCTGTTCTTCTTCGCCGGCGTCGGCAACGCCTCCACCTTCAAGCAGATGCCGATGATCTTCCCGCCGCGCCAGGCAGGCGGCGTGATCGGCTTCACCGCGGCGATCGCCGCCTACGGGCCGTTCCTCTTCGGCCTGCTCTTCGGCTGGGCCTTCGGTGCCTTCGGCGGACCGAACGTCGTGTTCTACGGCCTCGCCGGCTTCTTCCTGATCAACGTCGCGCTGAACTGGTGGCTCTACGCCCGCCGCGGCGCGCCGACCCCCTGCTGAGGGCCATACCGATGTCGCATCTCCTCGACCGCCTCGCCTTCTTCAAGCGCCACGTCGAGCCCTTCGCGGGCACCCACGGCAGCGTCACCAACGAGCCGCGCGGCTGGGAGGACGCCTACCGGCAGCGCTGGGCGCACGACAAGATCGTGCGCTCCACCCACGGGGTGAACTGCACCGGCTCCTGCTCCTGGAAGATCTACGTCAAGGGCGGCGTGGTGACCTGGGAGACGCAGCAGACCGACTACCCGCGCACGCGGCCCGGCCTTCCGAACCACGAGCCGCGCGGCTGCTCGCGCGGGGCGAGCTACTCCTGGTACCTCTACAGCGCGAACCGGGTGAAGTACCCGATGATGCGCAAGCGGCTGCTGAAGCTGTGGCGCGCGGCGAAGGCGGAGCACCCAGACCCGGTGCGCGCCTGGGAGAGCATCCAGGCCGACCAGGCGAAGCGCCGCGAGTACCAGGCCGTGCGCGGCATGGGCGGCTTCGTGCGCGTCTCCTGGGAGGAGGCGGAGGAGCTGGTCGCCGCCGCCAACGTGCACACCGCGAAGGCGCACGGACCCGACCGCATCATCGGCTTCTCGCCGATCCCGGCGATGAGCATGATCAGCTACGCCGCGGGCAGCCGCTACCTCTCGCTGATCGGCGGCGTCTGCATGAGCTTCTACGACTGGTACTGCGACCTCCCGCCCTCCTCGCCGCAGACCTGGGGCGAGCAGACCGACGTGCCGGAGAGCGCGGACTGGTACAACGCCGGCTTCCTGATGATGTGGGGCTCCAACGTGCCGCAGACGCGCACGCCGGACGCCCACTTCATGACCGAGGCGCGCTACCGCGGCACCAAGACCGTCGTCGTCACGCCCGACTACTCCGAGGCATCGAAGTTCGCCGACCTCTGGCTGCACCCGAAGCAGGGGACGGACGCCGCCCTCGCGCTCGCGATGGGGCACGTGATCCTGAAGGAATGGCACCTCGCCGGCCGGTCGGACTACTTCGCCGACTACTGCCGCCGCTACACCGACCTGCCGATGCTGGTGCTGCTCGAGCCGCGCGGCGACGGCGTGCAGGTAATGGGCCGCCAGCTCCGCGCCGCCGACCTGCCCGACGGCCTCGGCGAGACCAACAACCCCGAATGGAAGACCGTGGCGGTGGACGACGCCACGGGCCGGCTCTACTGCCCGACCGGCTCGATCGGCTTCCGCTGGGGTGAGGAGGGCAAGTGGAACCTCGAAGGCCGCGACTCCCGCACGCTTGAGGTCACGACGCCGCGGCTGACCCTGCTCGGTGACGGCGGCGAGACGGCGGAGGTCGCCTTTCCCTACTTCGGCGGCCGCGCGCCGGAGTTCTTCAACCCCTCGACCCACGACGAGGTGCTGGTCCGGCGCGTCCCCGCGATGCGGGTGCGGCTGCAGGACGGCAGCGAGCGCCTGGTCGCCACCGTCTACGACCTGTTCATCGCCAATTACGGCGTGGAGCGCGGCTTCGGCGACTGCGCGGCGAGCTACGACGACGACCTGCCCTACACCCCGGCCTGGGCGGAGAAGGTGTGCGGCGTGCCGCGCGCGCACATCATCGCCACCGCGCGCGAGTTCGCCGCGAACGCCGACCGGACGCGTGGCAAGTCCATGGTGATCCTCGGCGCCGCGGTGAACCACTGGTACCACGGCGACATGATCTACCGCGGCATCATCAATCTCCTGGTGATGTGCGGCTGCATCGGCCAGTCGGGGGGCGGCTGGTCGCACTATGTGGGTCAGGAGAAGCTGCGGCCGCAGACCGGCTGGGTGCCGCTCGCCTTCGCCACGGACTGGCACCGCCCGCCGCGGCAGATGAACTCGACGAGCTTCTGGTACGCACATACGGACCAGTGGCGCTACGAGAAGCTCCGCGTGGAGGAGCTGCTCTCCCCGACCGCGCCGCAGGCGCTCCGTGGCTCGCTCATTGACCTCAACGTGCGGGCCGAGCGGATGGGCTGGCTGCCCTCCGCGCCGCAGCTCCAGACCAACCCGCTCCGCATCGCGGAAATGGCGACGGCGGCGGGCGAGGCGCCGGCGGCCTTCGTCGCGCGCGCACTCGCCGACGGCACGCTGCGCATGAGCTGCGAGGACCCGGACCACCCCGACAACTGGCCGCGCAACCTGTTCGTCTGGCGCTCCAACCTGCTCGGCTCCTCCGGCAAGGGCCACGAGTACTTCCTCAAGCACCTGCTCGGCACGGTGCACGGCGTGCAGGGCAAGGACCTCGGCGACGAGGGTGGCGCGAAGCCGGAGGATGTCACCTGGCGCGACCCGGCGCCGGAGGGCAAGCTCGACCTGCTGGTCACGCTCGACTTCCGCATGAGCACGACCTGCATGTACTCGGACGTCGTGCTGCCGACCGCGACCTGGTACGAGAAGCACGACCTCAACACCTCCGACATGCATCCCTTCATCCACCCGCTCTCCGCGGCGGTGGACCCGGCCTGGGAAGCGCGGACGGACTGGGCGATCTTCAAGGGCATCGCGCGCCGCTTCAGCGAGCTGTGCGCCGGCCATCTCGGCGTGGAGACCGACATCGTGCTCTCCCCGCTGATGCACGACACGCCGCAGGAGCTCGCGCAGAACACCGTGCGCGACTGGAAGCGCGGCGAGTGCGAGCCGGTGCCGGGCAAGACCATGCCGGCGGTGGTGGCGGTCGAGCGCGACTATCCCTCCACCTATGCGCGCTTCACCGCGCTCGGCCCGCTGCTCGACAAGCTCGGCAACGGCGGCAAGGGCATCGGCTGGAAGACCGAGCACGAGGTCGAGTTCCTGGCCCAGCTCAACGGCACCACCACGGTGCCGGGCGTCGAGGGCCGGCGCCCGCGGATCGAGAGCGACGTGGACGCCGCGGAGGTGATCCTGCACCTCGCGCCGGAGACCAACGGCCACGTCGCGGTCAAGGCGTGGGAGGCGCTGGGCAAGGCAACGGGCCGCGAGCATACGCACCTCGCCGCCGGCAAGCAGCACGAGGCGATCCGCTTCCGCGACGTGCAGGCGCAGCCGCGCAAGATCATCTCCTCCCCCACCTGGTCCGGGATCGAGAGCGAGGAGGTCTGCTACAACGCAGGCTACACGAACGTCCACGAGCTGATCCCGTGGCGGACGCTGTCGGGCCGGCAGCAGCTCTACCAGGACCATCCGTGGATGCTGGCCTTCGGCGAGCAGCTCTGCGTGTACAAGCCGCCGGTGGACCTGAAGGCGCACCAGGCGATGGTCGGCCGCGTGCCGAACGGCAACAGGGAGCTGGTGCTGAACTTCATCACGCCGCACCAGAAGTGGGGCATCCACAGCACCTACACCGACAACCTCATCATGCTGACGCTGAACCGCGGCGGCCCCGTCGTCTGGATCAGCGAGGCCGACGCCGCAAAGGCGGGCATCGAGGACAACGACTGGATCGAGGCCTTCAACCTCAACGGCGCGCTCACCGCGCGCGCCGTGGTCAGCCAGCGGGTGCCGGAGGGGATGATCCTGATGTACCACGCGCAGGAGAAGATCGTGAACACGCCGGGCTCCGAGGTGATGCGGACCCGCGGCGGCATCCACAACAGCGTCACGCGCACCGTGCTGAAGCCGACGCACATGATCGGCGGCTACGCGCAGCTCTCCTACGGCTTCAACTACCACGGCACGATCGGCACCAACCGCGACGAGTTCGTCGTCGTGCGCAAGATGGCCACGGTGGACTGGATGGACCGGTCCGCGGAGCAAGACGCCGCCAGCCCCCGCACCGTCGCCGAGGAATGAGGAGGCTCAGCCAATGAAGGTCCGCGCCCAGATCGCGATGGTGCTGAACCTCGACAAATGCATCGGCTGCCACACCTGCTCCGTCACCTGCAAGCAGGTCTGGACCAGCCGCGAGGGCGTCGAATACGCCTGGTTCAACAACGTCGAGACCAAGCCCGGCATCGGCTACCCCAAGGACTGGGAGAACCAGGACCGCTGGAAGGGCGGCTGGCGCCGCAAGCGCAACGGGAAGATCGAGCCGCGCATCGGCAACCGCCTGCGCGTGCTCGCCAAGATCTTCGCCAATCCCGACATGCCGGAGATCGACGACTACTACGAGCCCTTCACCTTCGACTACGAGCACCTCCACACCGCGCCCGAATCGCGGGCGATGCCGACCGCGCGCCCGATCAGCCTGATCACCGGCGAGCGGATGGAGAAGATCGAGTGGGGCCCGAACTGGGAGGAGATCCTCGGCACCGAGTTCCGCAAGCGCTCGCGCGACCGGAACTTCGAGGCCGTGCAGAAGGAGATCTACGGCCAGTTCGAGCACACCTTCATGATGTACCTGCCGCGGCTGTGCGAGCACTGCCTCAATCCGGCCTGCGTCGCGGCCTGCCCCTCGGGCAGCATCTACAAGCGGGAGGAGGACGGCATCGTCCTGATCGACCAGGACAAGTGCCGCGGCTGGCGCATGTGCGTCTCCGCCTGTCCCTACAAGAAGATCTACTACAACTGGCAGTCCGGCAAGGCCGAGAAGTGCACCTTCTGCTACCCGCGCATCGAGGCGGGCGAGCCGACCGTGTGTTCCGAGACCTGCGTCGGCCGCATCCGCTACCTCGGCGTGATGCTCTACGACGCCGACCGCATCGAGGAAGCGGCGAGCGTCGAGAACGAGCAGCACCTCTATCGCTCGCAGCTCGATATCTTCCTCGACCCGCACGACCCGGCGGTGATCGCGCAGGCGCGGGCGGACGGCGTGCCGGAGCTGTGGCTTGAGGCGACGCGCAAGTCGCCCGTGTACAAGATGGCGATCGAATGGGGCGTCGCCTTCCCGCTCCACCCCGAATACCGCACCCTGCCGATGGTCTGGTACGTCCCGCCGCTCTCGCCGATCCAGAGCGCGCACCAGGCCGGCCACATCGGCTGGGACGAGAAGGGGCTGCCCGACGTCAACACGCTGCGCATCCCGGTGCGCTACCTCGCCAACCTGCTCACCGCGGGCGCGGAGGCGCCGGTGGTGCTGGCGCTGCAGCGCATGATGGCGATGCGCATGCACATGCGCGCCCGCACCGTCGAGGGCCGGATGGAGACGGAGGTGCTGAAGCAGGTCGGCCTCAGCGTCGAGCAGGTCGAGGAGATGTACGAAGTGATGGCGATCGCCAACTACGAGGACCGCTTCGTCATCCCGACGACGCACCGCGAGTACGCGGAGAACGCCTTCGACCTGAAGTCGGCCTGCGGCTTCAGCTTCGGCAATGGCTGCTCGACCGGCGGCTCCACCGGCGCGAACCTGTTCTCCGCGAAGCGCACCTCGGCCGGGCACCAGTCGCCGCGCGTGCAGATCCGCCGCGTCGCGGCGAAGCAGGCGGAGGAGGTGTGAGCATGGACCTCTCGCTCCGCGCCCTCGCCGCGCTGCTCTCCTACCCGACGGAGGAGCTGCGCGCGGCACTGCCCGAGGTGCGTGCGGCGCTGGCGACGCCCACCTTCGCTCCGGTGATGCCGGCGCTCGACGGTCTCCTCGCGCACCTCGCCTCCGGCGATCTGCTCGACCGGCAGGAGGAGTACGTCGTGCTGTTCGACCGCACGCGCAGCCTCTGCCTGAACCTGTTCGAGCACGTGCACGGCGACAGCCGCGAGCGCGGCCCCGCCATGGTCGAGCTGCACGGCATCTACGCCGCGGCGGGCCTCGAGCCAAACGCCGGCGAGTTGCCGGACTACCTGCCGATGATGCTCGAATACGCCGCGGTGGACCCGGCCCGCGGGGCAGAACTGCTCGGCAATGCAGGGCCGGTGATCGACCTGCTGCACGGCCGCCTCGCCGCGCGCGGCAGCCCCTACGCCGCCGCCCTGCGCGCCGTGCTGGCCTTCGCCGGCATCCGCCCCTCCGCCGCGCCGCGCGCCGTCGAACCGGTGGAGACGCCGGAGTCGCTCGACGCCGCCTGGGAGGAGGCGCCCGTCACCTTCGGCCCCGGCGTCGACCCGGATGCCGAATGCGGCGGCGCCGCGCTGGCCGCGAAGCTGCGCGCCGCGCGCCGCAACCCCAACCCGATGCCCGCGCGCCGCCCCGTGCTCCGCCACGTCGCGGCGCTCAATGGAGGCTGACCGCCGCCATGTCCGAGTTCCTGCACCACCTCGCCTTCGGCATCTATCCCTACATCGCGCTCGCCGTGTTCCTCCTCGGCAGCTTGGTGCGCTTCGAGCGCGAGCAGTATTCCTGGCGCAGCGGATCCTCGCAGCTCCTGCGCGCGCGCCAGCTCCGCATCGGCAGCAACCTGTTCCACATCGGCATCCTGTTCCTGCTGTTCGGCCACACGGTCGGGCTGCTGACGCCGCACGCGATCTACAGCCTGTTCATCACCGCCGAGCAGAAGCAGATGCTCGCCATCGTCTCCGGCGGCGCGGCCGGAGTGATCTGCTTCGTGGGGCTGACCATGCTGCTGCACCGCCGGCTCTACGACCCGCGCATCCGCAAGACCTCCAGCCCGATGGACATCGCGATCCTCGCGCTGCTCTGGGCCCAGCTCGTCCTCGGCCTCGCCACGCTGCCCTTCTCGCTGGCGCACCGCGACGGGCACGTGATGATGCAGCTCTCGCACTGGGCGCAGCACATCGTCACCTTCCAGGGCGACGCGGCGTCCTACCTCGCCGGCGTGGATTGGGTGTTCAAGGCGCACATCTTCCTGGGCCTGACGCTGTTCTTGGTGTTCCCCTTCTCGCGCCTGGTGCACATCTGGTCGGCCCCGGTCGGCTACATGTTCCGCCCCTACCAGCTCGTCCGCCGGCGCGGCCGTGGCGCCCGCGTGGCCTGAGGCAAGGGAGGACCGCGCCATGATCCGCGTGGACGACGCCGTGATCACGGAGCAGGCGATCGCGGCCGAGATGCAGCTCCATCCCGCCCCCTCGCGGGAGGCGGCCTACCATCAGGCGGCGCAGGCGCTGGTCGTCCGCCAGCTCCTGGTCGCCGAGGCCGCGCGCCGCGGCTTTGAGGGCCTGGAGGAAGAGGCGGTCGGCCGCCTCCTCGAGGCCGAGATCACCGTGCCGGAGGCGGACGAGGCGACCTGCCGCCGCTGGTTCGAGGCGAACCGCGCCCGCTTCCGCAGCCCCGAGGCCTGGCACGCGCAGCACCTCCTCCTCGCCGCCGATCCCGAGGACGAGCCCGCCCGCCGCGCCGCGGAGGCCGAGGCGAACGCCCTGCTTGCGGAGGTCCGCGCCGACCCCGCGCGCCTCGCACCCCTCGCCAGGGCCCGCTCCGCCTGCCCCTCGCGCGAGCAGGGCGGCGATCTCGGCCTGATCGAGCCCGGCACCACGGTGCCGGAATTCGAGGCGGCCCTGCGCGCCCTCGCGCCGGGCGAGGTCCATCCCACGCCGGTCGCGACGCGCTTCGGCTTCCACATCCTGCGCCTGCTCCGGCACGAGCCCGGCCGCGACCTCCCCTACGAGTCCGTCGCACCGCGGATCGCTGCCTGGCTGCGCGAGGCGAGCTGGCGCCGCGCCGTGCACCAGTATGTCGGCATCCTCGCCGGCCGCGCCCGGATCGAGGGCTTCGTTCTCGACGGCGCCGCCGCCGACGGGCCCCTCGTGCAGTAGAGGATCCCGTGCCATGCCCCCCGGCGACGCGCGCCCCACCGCGTCCGGCACCGCCCATGTCGCGCCGATCCAGGCTGCGCTGCTCGACGACCCCCTCGCCTTCCTGAGTGCCGAGCATGCGCGCCAGGCCGTGCTCCTCGCCCATCTCGAGCGCGTGGCGCGCGAGCCGCAGGCGCGGGCCGCGCGCAGCCTCGCCGTGGCCCTGCTGCGCTGGCTGACGTGCGAGCTGCCGCTGCACATCGCCGACGAGGAACGTTCGCTCTACCCGCGGCTCGCCGCCTTCGACGAGACCGGCCTGCTGGAGGCGCTGCGCGCGGAGCACCGGCACGACCGCAGGCTGATCGCCGACATCGCCGCCGGGCTTCGCCGCGTCGCCGGCGGCCGCGCACCGGAACCGGGCTTCGCCGAGGCCGCGCGCGAATTCGCCGCCGGCCATCGCCGGCACCTCATCCGTGAGGAGACAGCCCTGACGCCCCTGGCGCGGCGCTGCCTCGCCCCCAATTCCATGGCGACGCTCGCCGCCGAGATGAGCGCACGCCGTCGCCGTTGAGAGGATACCGATCGGCATGAACGGCTCCACAATCCGCCTTCACCACGCCGGCCCGGCCGCCGCCTCGCGGCAAGCAGCCGCGGATGCTGCGGAAGCCCACCGCACCCGGCCGGGCTTCGCACTCTTCGCGCAGGGCTTCCGGCCGTTCTTCCTGCTCGCCGGCCTCGTCGCGCTCGGCGTGATCGCGCCCTGGATCGCCGCGCTGCATGGCGCCGCGCTGCCCGAGGGACCGTTGCCGCTGCCGTACTGGCACGCGCACGAGATGCTGGCCGGCTTCGTCGGCGCGGCGATCTCGGGCTTCCTGCTGACGGCCGTGCCGAACTGGACCTCGCGTCCCGCCTATGGCGGCGCGCCGCTGGTGCTGCCGGTGACGCTGTTCGTGCTCGGGCGCCTGGCGCTCGCGCCCGGATCGCCGGTGCCGGTCGGCCTGGCCGCGGTGCTCGCGCTGCTGTCGCTGCCGGTGCTGCTGCTGACCGTGCTGCCCGCCCTGGTCCGGGCCGGCAGGCTGCGCCTGTTCGGCCCGCCCGCGTTGATCTTCGGCTTCTGGATCGGCGACCTGCTGATGCTCGGCGACGCGGCGGGCTGGTTCGAGGGGACCTGGCGGATGGGCGAGTTCCTGATGCTGGACCTCGCCCTCGTCCTGGTCGGGCTCATCGGCGGACGCATCGTTCCCTCCTTCACGGTGAACGCGCTGCGCAAGCAAGGGCGCGACGCCACGCTGCGGCCGATCCCGGGCGTGGATGCCGGGGCGGTGATCGCGCTGCTCGCCGTCGCGCTGGTGGACCTGGTCGCGGAGGGGACGGCGCTCGCCGGCATCGTCGCCGCGATCGCCGCGGTGCTCACGCTGCTGCGCCTGTCGCGCTGGCACGGGCTGGCGACGCTCGACCAGCCGATCCTCTGGGTGCTGCACCTCGCCTACCTCTTCATCCCGGTCGCGCTGGGGCTGAAGGCGCTCTACCTCCTGGCCGGCGCGGACTGGGCGTCGAACTGGCTGCATCTGCAGGCGATCGGCGCGATCGCGCTGATGATCCTCGCGGTGATGACCCGCGCGACGCTCGGCCACACCGGGCGCGCGCTGCACGCGCCGCCGAGCGCGGTCGCCGGCTACGTCCTGCTGCCCGTCGCGGCGCTCGCGCGCGCCTTCGGCCCGCTGCTCCTGCCGGGCTTCACCGGGCTGGCACTGTCCGGCGCGCTGTGGCTCGCCGTCTTCGCCCTGTTCCTGTGGGGCTTCGGTCCGATCCTGATCGCACCGCGGGCGGACGGGAAGCCCGGCTGACCCCGCGGCGTTGCACCCCCGGAGCCAGCAGCCAGCAGCAAGGAGAGTCCGCGATGCAGAACCGCAGTCCCCTGCCCGCCGCCGCGGCGCAGGTCGCGCAGGCCCATCCCGAACTCTACCGCGCCTATGCCGCGCTCGGTGCCGCCTGTGCGGCGAGCGGCCCGATCGAGGCCCAGGCGCAGCGCCTGGTGAAGCTGGCCCTCGCCATCGGCGCCGGCTCGGAGGGCGGGGTGCACTCGCATTGCCGCCGCGGCCTGGAGGAGGGCGTGCCGCCGGAAGCGCTGCGGCAGGTCGCACTGCTCGCCATCCCGACCCTCGGCTTCCCGCGCGCGGTGGCAGCGCTGACCTGGATCGAGGACGTGATCGGCAGGCGCGCAGAGCTGCCGCCGACCACGAAGGCCTGAGAGGCCGCCCCGCCGGGGCCCTCCGTTGCGTCACGAGCGGGCGCGGCCTAAGCCGTCCTCCCCGAATACCCGCGACCAAGCAATCGGAGGGACCGGCGCGATGCGGCTCTACAGGCTTCCCCGTGCGGAGCGGATCGACGACCTTACCCTGACCGAGGCCGATGTGCCTCGCCCGGCGCGCGGCCAGGTCCTGGTGCGCATGCGCGCCGCGTCGCTCAACTACCGCGACCTGATGGTCGCGACCGGGCGCTACGGCCGCGGCGCCGGCGTGAAGCCGGGCCTGGTGCCGCTCTCCGACGGCGCAGGCGAGGTCGTGGAGATCGGCCCCGACGTCACCCGCTTCGCCCCCGGCGACCGCGTTGCCGGCCTGTTCATGCCGCGCTGGCTCGCCGGCGAGATCACCGAGGAGGTCGCCGCGGTCGCGCTCGGCGGCGGCTCGACCGACGGCGTTCTCGCCGAGCACGTGCTGTTCGAGCAGGACGCGCTCGTCCGGCTGCCGGACCACCTCTCCTTCGAGGCCGGCGCGACGCTGCCCTGCGCCGCCGTCACCGCCTGGAACGCGCTGTATGGCGGGCCGCGTCCGCTGCTGCCGGGCGAGACGGTGCTGCTGCTCGGCACCGGCGGGGTCTCCATCTTCGCGCTGCAATTCGCGCGCGCCGGCGGGGCCCGCCCGATCGTGATCTCCTCGAGCGACGGCAAGCTCGCCCGCGCGACCGAGCTCGGTGCCGCGGCCGGGGTGAACTACCGCGCCCATCCAGAATGGCAGGACCGCGTGCTGGAGCTGACCGGCGGGCGCGGCGTGGACCACGTCGTCGAGGTGGGCGGCCCCGGCACCCTGTCGCGCTCGATCCGCGCCGTGCGGCTCGGCGGGCAGATCCACCAGATCGGTGCATCGCTGGCCGGGGCCGGCGGGCTGATAGACCCGGCGCCGATGATGCGCCGGAACATCCTCTTCCGCGGCATCTATGTTGGCTCGCGGGCAATGTTCGAGGCGATGAACCGCGCAATCGCGCTGCACGCCATCCAGCCCGTGATCGACCGCGTCTTCCCCTTCGAAGCGGCGCGCGACGCATACCGCCACCTGGAGAGCCAGGCGCATCTCGGCAAGGTGGTGATCCGCATCGCCTGAATGCCGCCCCGGACAGAAGACGCCCCCTCCGACCGGATGTCCGCGCCCCCCGCGCAGGAAGACGGGCTGCCGCCGGCGCAACGGCGCCTGGCCGTGCTCTCGATCATGCTGGTCCTCGCCCAGTCCGTCCTGCTCGCCGCGCAGGTCAACGTCGCGCTGCCGGGCATCGCCCGCGACCTCGCGGTGGATCCCGCGGCGACGGTGTGGATCGTCAACACCTATCAGCTCACCGTCGTCGCCACGATGCTGCCCTTCGCCGCGCTCGGCGACCGGATCGGGCACCGGCGCGTCTTCCTGGTCGGCACCGCGGTGTTCGGCCTCGCCTCGGCGGCCTGCGCGATGGCGCCCTCGCTGCCGCTGCTCATCGCGGCGCGCTTCGTGCAAGGGCTTGGCGGCGCGGCGACGATGAGCGTGCAGCCTGCGCTGGTGCGCTTCAGCTTTCCGCACAGCCAGCTTGGGCGCGCCATCGGCTACACCGCGATGGTGGTGGCGGTCTCCACCGCCGTGGGGCCGAGCGCCGCCGCGGCGGTGCTCGCCGTCGCCAGCTGGCCCTGGATGTTCCTGGTGAACCTGCCGCTGGCGCTCATCGGCCTGGCGCTCGGGGCACCGACGCTGCCGGGCGACGAGGCGACGCGCAGCGCGGCGGGCGGGCGGTTCGACGCGGTCGCCGCCGCCCTCAACGCCGCCGCCTTCAGCCTCGTCTTCATCGGGCTCTACGGGCTCGCCGCGAGGCCGGTGCTCGGCGTGGCCGTGCTGTGCGGCGGCATCGCGGCCGGGGTGGCGCTGGTGCGGCGCGAGTCCGGCGCGCCGGCGCCGCTTCTGCCGCTCGACCTGCTGCGGATCAGGGTGATCGGCCTCGCGGTCGTTGGCTCCGTCTGCAATTTCACCGCCCAGATGACGGCCTTCGTCGCGCTCCCCTTCCTGCTCGAGCACGATCTCGGCCGCGACCAGGTGGAGACCGGGCTGCTCATCACGCCCTGGGCGGTCGCGGTGGCGCTGGTGGCGCCAATCGCGGGGCGGCTGTCGGACCGTTTCTCCACGGCGACGCTCTGCGCCATCGGCGGCGTGCTGACGGCGACCGGGCTCGCGCTGCTCGCGGCGATGCCCCTGGCGGGGGGGATCGTTGGCTTCGCCGCGATGGTGGCACTGGCCGGCCTCGGCTTCGGGCTGTTCCAGACGCCCAACAACCGCGCGATGCTCGGCGCGGCGCCACGGGCGCGCAGCGGCGGCGCGGGCGGGCTGCAGGGGACGGCGCGGCTGAGCGGGCAGACCCTCGGCTCGACCCTGGTCGGGCTGACCTTCCTCGCCGCGCCGCAGAACGCGCCCTCGGCTGCGCTCGCGCTCGGCGCCTGCTTCGCGCTGGCCGGCGGCGTGGTGAGCCTCGTTCGGCGACGACACCAGCGCCTTGCCCCGCCGGGCTGACACCGATCGCGATCAGAAGCTCGAACCGGCGGCGGGGTCGCAACACCGCACGCAGCTGCCGGCGCGCGCATGCCGTCGCGGTGACATCGCGGGGCAGGCGGAAAACCGCGAGGCCGGGCCGGGCTGTTCCAGCATCCGTGACCTCGCTCAGCCCGGGCGGCGAGGCCGCCCATTGCTCACCTGGGCCGTGATCGCCCATATCGCCGGCGTGCTCGGCTTCATCGGGATCGCCGTGGCCGCGAGCGCAGTGGCGAAGGTTCTGCTCGGCATCCTCCTCGCCATCGCCGTGATCCTGTTCGTGCTCGCCCCGCTGGCAGGCGCTGCGATCACCTGGCCAGTCCTGCCCTCGCCTGCGAAGGCGCGCGCCGATCCGCACGCGGCAGGAACCCCGAGCGCCGTGACGACCTAGAGTCCCTGTCGAAACCCGAGACAGGGAGCAGGCCGCACATGGCTGCCGATCTGAGTGGACGCAGCGTCGCCGTGCTGGCGACGGACGGGGTCGAGCAGGTGGAGCTCACCCAGCCGGTGAAAGCGCTCAAGGATGCCGGCGCGCAGGTGCACGTCGTCTCGCCGAAGACGGACACGATCCAGGGGTGGAACCACTTCGACAAGGCCGATCCGATCCCGGTGGACCAGCCGCTCGGCCAGGTGAACCCGGAGCGCTACGACGCGCTGGTGCTGCCGGGCGGCGTGATCAACCCCGACCAGCTCCGCATTGACCCGAAGGCAGTGCAGTTCGTCCGCCACTTCGTGGAGACGGGCAAGCCGATCGCCGCGATCTGCCACGGTCCCTGGACGCTGATCGAGGCCGATGGCGTCCGCGGCCGGCGGATGACCTCCTGGCCGTCGCTCAGGACCGACCTGCGCAACGCAGGCGCGCAGTGGGTGGATGAGGAGGTGGTGACCGACATGGGCCTCGTCACCAGCCGCAGCCCGAAGGATCTGCCCGCCTTCTGCCGCAAGATGATCGAGGAGTTCCGCGAGGGCAGGCACGAGCGCCGCGCGCGCGCCACCGGCGCGGCCGACGAGGGATCGGCACGGGCCGCAGAGAGGCCGGCCGCGCAGGAGCCGCACGTGGGCCGATAGGGCGCGCAGACGGGCGGCGGCCGGTGCATGCGCGCCGCCGCCCATTCGCCCCTCCCTCGCCATCGCTCCGTGCCCCGGTCGCGCAGGAGCCTAGCGACAGACCCTTTCGACCCCGCCACGAACTGCCCCTCGCCGGACCGCGTTCGTGCCGCATCGGCGGCGCGCCTCGCCAGATTGCCGCGGGGCGCGGAGGGAGGGCGCGATGGCGAGCACCGGCCTCGAGGTCTTCGACAAGACGCTCCAGATCACACACACCTGGCTCGGCGAGATCGAGGCGCGCATCGGCCCCGACCGCCATCTCGCCTGGCGTGTTCTCGGCGCCGTGCTCCACGCGCTGCGCGACCGGGTGCCGCTGGACCTCGCGGCGCATGTCGGGGCACAGCTCCCCCTGCTCGTCCGTGGACTCTACTATGAAGGGTTCGACCCCACCGGCCTGCCGCACCGGGAGCGCACGCTGGAAGGCTTCCTGAAGCATGTCGAGGCCGGTCTCGCCGCGACGCGGCCGGTGGCGGCGCGCGATGCGGCGCAGGCGGTGTTCCGCGTCCTCGCGCACCATATGGACCCCGGCCAGGTCGGCAAGCTGGTGCAGGCCATGCCGCAACCGGTGCGGGACCTGTGGACCGAAGTTGCGGCGGTGTCCCTGCCCCAGGAGAACGAGGCGCGCCCCGCGCGGGGCGCCCGCGCCGCGGCCGGGGCGCCCCCGGGGGGGCCCGCCAGGCGGGGGGGGGGGCAG
>JADGHI010000300.1 GCA_019689515.1 Acetobacteraceae bacterium
CGCAAGTGGGGCCGCATCATCAACGTCCTCAACATCGGCGCCAAGGCGCCGCTCGCCGGCAGCGCGCCGACCTCGGTGAGCCGGGCCGCGGGGATGGCGCTGACCAAGGTGCTGGCGAACGAGGGCGCGCCGCACAACGTCCTCGTCAACGCGTTGCTGGTGGGGATCATCGAGTCCGACCAGTGGGTGCGCCGCTACGCCAAGGAGCAGCGCAACATCTCCTGGGAGGACTGGAAGGCGGAGCAGGGCAAGTCCGTGCCGCTCGGCCGCATCGGCAAGGCCGAGGAATTCGCCGCCATGGCGCTACTGCTGGCGAGCGAGCAGTGCGGCTACGTGACCGGCACGGCGATCAACGTGGATGGCGGGCGCAGCCCGGTCGTCTAAAGCGGATCGCCCGAGGGCGGGAACGCCCGGAGGCGTGAATCCGCCCCTCTGACAGGGATCTGCGGCGGAGCGCCGTCCGGCTTCGGGCGCACGCCGCCGCAGGGTCCGATCAATTTCCGGGAGTAAGGAGACCATGGCGCAGCAGGAACTCACCGTCGGCATCGCCGGCCTCGGCGCGATCGGGCTGCACTTGGCGCGTGCGCTGGATGCGGGCGTGGAGGGGCTGCGCCTGGTCGCCGTCGCGGCGCGCGACCGGGCGAAGGCGGAGCGCAACCTCGCGGGATTCCGCCACCCGCCGGCGGTCGTCGGCCTCGCGGAACTCGCCGAGCGCGCCGATGTCGTGGTGGAGGCGGCGCCCGCCGCGGTGTTCGAGGAAGTGGCGCGCGCCGCCATCGCGCGCGGGCGCATCTTCATGCCCGCCTCGGTCGGCGCGCTGCTGCCGCGCATGCACCTCGTCGAGGAGGCGCGGCGCACCGGGGCGCGCATCATCGTCCCGACCGGCGCGCTGCTCGGCCTGGACGCGGTGCGCGCTGCCGCCGAGGGCCGGGTCGAGAGCGTCACCATCGAGACGCGCAAGCCGCCGCGCGGCCTTGCCGGCGCGCCCTATCTGGAGCGCAACGGCATCGACGTAACCACGATCACCGCCCCGACGCGCGTGTTCCGCGGCAACGCCTTCGATGCGGCGCAGGGCTTCCCGGCCAATGTCAACGTTGCCGCCGCGCTGGGGCTCGCCGGCATCGGGCCGGAGCGCACGATGGTCGAGATCTGGGCCGATCCGGGTGTGACGCGCAACATGCACACCATCCGCGTCGAGGCGGAGGCGGCGCGCCTCACCATGACCATCGAGAACGTGCCGAGCGAGGAGAATCCCCGCACCGGCCGGATCACCCCGCTCTCCATGCTCACCTGCCTGCGCGGGCTGACCAGCACGCTCAAGGTCGGCAGCTGAGCGGCGGGCGCCCGCGCGCCCGCCGGCGGATGCGCGGAGGGCGTGCGCTGCGCGCTTGCCTACTTGCTACGGAACCGCGCCGGGCAGGCAGCGGCGCGGCTCACGGACGCGGGCTTGGCAGACTGGTTGGCGCGCCACAAGTTGCGCGCCCATTCCGAACAGAACCCAGTGGAGGATCCCAGCCATGCAGGCTCGCCGTCGCGACACGCTGACCTTTGCCGCCGCAGGCCTCGGACTTGCCGCCGCGGCGCATCCGGCGCGCGCGGCGGGGTTCCCTGACCGCCCCGTGCGCGTGATCGTTCCCTATGGCGCGGGCGCCAATTCCGATGTGCAGGCCCGGCTCATCACGGCGCGGATGAGCGAGCGGCTCGGCCAGCCCTTCGTGGTCGAGAACCGCGCCGGCGCCGGCGGCAGCATCGGCGCCGATGCGGTCGCCAAGTCGCGCCCCGATGGCTACACGCTGCTCGTCGGCTCCAACGGCCCGCTCGCGGTGAACCCGGCGGTGCAGGCGCGCATGCTCTACGACGCGACGAAGGACTTCGCGCCGATCAGCCTGCTCAGCCGCACCTCCCACACCATCGCCGTCCGCGCCGATTCGCCCTTCCGCACCCTCGCCGACCTCCTCGCCGCCGCGAAGGCCGATCCCGGCAAGATCGCGATGGGTTCCTCCGGCAACGCCAGCGCGACGCATTTCACCATCGAGATGCTGATGGCCGCGACCGGCGCGCGGGTGACGCATGTGCCCTACCGCGCCTCCAGCCAGAACGTCGCCGACCTGCTCGCGGGCAATGTCCCGACCTCGATGGCTGAGATCTCCACGGTGCTGCCAACCTGGCGCAGCGGGCAGACGCGGGTGCTCGCCATCGCTGCCGCGCAGCGCTCGGCGCTGATGCCGGATGTGCCGACGCTGCGGGAGAGCGGGATCGACGTCGTGGGCGCGAGCTGGATCGGGCTGCTGGCGCCCGCGGGAACGCCGCGCGAGGTCATCGCGGCGCTGTCCGACGCGGTGGTCGCGGCGTTGTCGGAGGCGGCGCTGCGCGAGCGGCTGCGCGAGCTCGGCACCGACCTCGCCGCCGAGGCCGAGATGCGCCCCGAGGGCTTCGCGCAATTCATCCGCGAGGAGCAGGCGCGTACCCGGCGCGTGGCCCAGCAGGCCAACATCCGGGTCGAATAGCGGCGCACGGCCCCGCCCGCCGCCCTGGTCTGGCGGGCGGGGCCACCGGCTCGATCCTCACTCCGCCGCGGCGTCAGCCCGCCGAGCATCGTCCTGACCGGCCCGGGCGAGGCGGTTGGCGACCTCGCCCCCCGCGATGCGCCAGCGTGGGGTGGCGCGGCGCCAGAAGGCGAAGGCGCTCGACGAGCCTCCCCGCGCTCGCGCCGGTGTGCCGTGGGACCGGCCGGCGAACGCTCCACCCCCAGCACGCGTTGAGCCGCCGCGTCCAGCCGGTCGGCCCGCCGATGCGCCGCGCCGGCCGGGCCGCGGAGAAAGGAGGAGTCATGGCCAGGTGCGACCATTGCGGCAACGAATATGACAAGACCTTCCAGCTCATCAGGGAAGGCCGGACCTGGACTTTCGACAGCTTCGAGTGTGCGATCCAGGCCGCGGCACCGGTCTGTCCGACCTGCGGCGTGCGCATCGCGGGCCACGGCGTGGAGGAAGGCGGCCAGATCTATTGCTGCGCGCATTGCGCCCGTCAGAAGGGTGCCCAGGCGGTGAGGGACCGCGCCTGAGGCCCCGGGCCGGGCCTCCGGAACCCGCCTGGCGCGCCGCGGACGCCGGGGCGCCTCGTCGCGAAGCGCGGGCGTAATCATCCGCGCCGCCGCCCTCACCCGTCTCCTCGCCCGCCTTCCCTGCGCCTGCGCACCGCCGCGCTTGCGCGATGCCCGCGCCTGCCCCATATCCCCGGCGCCGCCCGGGTCCCGCGCCCGGGGCGGCAAATCCGCACGCGGCGCGCCCTTCCTGCATCCCAGGCGAGGGTCCGGTCCCCGAAGGGGGAGGCGCCGCGGAGGCCCAACCGGACCATCAGGAAGGAGTCACGCCCGATGGCGATGCCCGACGTTTCTCTGCGCCAGCTCCTCGAGGCCGGCGTCCATTTCGGCCACCACACCCGCCGGTGGAACCCGAAGATGGCGCCCTACATCTTCGGCGTGCGCAACCAGGTCCACATCCTGGACCTGCAGCAGACCGTGCCGATGCTCGACCGCGCGCTGCGCGCGATCCGCGACATCGTCGCGGCCGGCGGGCGCGTGCTGTTCGTCGGCACCAAGAAGGCCGCCGCCGAGTACGTCGCCGAGGCCGCCCGCCGCTGCGGTCAGTACTACGTGAACCACCGTTGGCTCGGCGGTATGCTGACCAACTGGAAGACCATCACCGGCTCGATCAGGCGCCTGCGCCAGATGGAGGAGCAGCTCGCCGGCAACGTCCAGGGCCTGACCAAGAAGGAGGTCCTGATGCTGACCCGCGAGCGCGACAAGCTCGAGCGCGCGCTCGGCGGCATCAAGGAGATGGGCGGCCTGCCCGACGTCCTCTTCGTCATCGACACGGTGAAGGAGAAGCTCGCGATCGAGGAGGCCAACAAGCTCGGCATCCCGGTCGTGGCGGTGGTCGATTCCAACTCCGATCCCACCGGCATCGCCTATCCGATTCCGGGGAACGACGACGCGATCCGCGCGATCAACCTCTATTGCGACCTCGTCGCGGCCGCCGTGCTGGACGGCATCTCGGCCGAGCTCCAGGCTTCGGGCGTGGACATCGGCGCCATCGCCGAGCCGCTGCCGGAGGATCTGGCGGCGACCGAGTCGCTGACCGGCGAGTCGGCGCTCGAGGGCGCGGCGCAGGCCAGCGCCGCCGGCGTGGACGGCGAGTCGGCGGAGCAGACCGCCCAGTCCGACCGCGACGACGGCAACCGCGCGGACAACGCCTGAGGCCGGCCGGCCGACCGGCAGGAACACCACGGGAGACGACACGCCATGGCCGAGATCACGGCGGCGATGGTCCGCGACCTGCGCGAGAAGACCGGCGCGGGGATGATGGACTGCAAGAAGGCGCTTACCGAGACCGGCGGCGACATGGAGGCCGCCATTGACTGGCTGCGCAAGAAGGGGCTTTCGGCCGCGGCGAAGAAGAGCGGCCGCGTCGCCGCGGAGGGGCTGATCGGCGTCGCCAGCGGGCCGAAGGTCGCGGCGATGGTCGAGGTCAACGCCGAAACCGACTTCGTCGCGCGCAACGACCTGTTCCAGAACTTCGTCGCCGAGGTGGCGGGCCTCGTCCTGTCGGTCGGCGAGGACCTGGAGGCGCTCAAGCGCGCCACCTACCCCGGCACCACCCACACGGTCGCCGACGAGCTGACGCGGCTGATCGCCACCATCGGCGAGAACATGACGATCCGCCGCGTCCGCCGGCTGCAGGTGCAGAACGGCGCGGTCGCTACCTACGTGCACAGCGCGGTCCGGCCGGGCCTCGGCAAGATCGGCGTGCTGGTCGCGATCGAGGGGCCGGGCGAGCTCGACGCGCTCGAGACCCTCGGCCGCCAGGTCGGCATGCATGTCGCGGCCTCCCGGCCCGAGGCGCTCGACATCGCCGGCGTCGCGCGCGCCGCGCTCGCGCGCGAGAAGGCGGGTCTGGCCGAGCAGGCGCGCGCCTCCGGCAAGCCCGAGAACATCATCCAGAAGATGGTCGAGGGACGGATCCGGAAGTACTACGAGGAGGTCGTCCTGCTCGAGCAGGTCTGGGTCCATGACGGTGAGACCCGGGTGAAGGAGGTGGCGCGCAAGGCCGGGGTGAACATCACCGGCTTCGCCCGCTTCCAGCTCGGCGAGGGGATCGAGCGGCAGGCGAGCGACTTCGCCGCCGAGGTCGCCGCCGCGGCCGGTCCGGCCGGGGGTGGCGGCGGCGGTTCCTGACAACCGCGCGAGCCAGCGCCTGCCCTGCCGGCCGGCCCCGTCCCGGCCGGCCGGCGTTGCCTTGCCCGCCCACGGG
>JADGHI010000301.1 GCA_019689515.1 Acetobacteraceae bacterium
CGCATGCACACGTCCACTGCCGAGCAGGGACAGAGGCGGGGCGAAGGCGGCGGTCGAGGGGCCCCCGGCTCCTAATCCGTGAAGCCTGCCGCCGCCGCGCCCGTCAGTCGGCGCTGACCCCGGCTCCGCGGATGATCGGCTCCCAGCGCGCGCGTTCCGCCGCCCAGGCCGCGGCGAATTCCGCCGGGGTGGTCGGCATCGGCTCCAGCCCGTTGCGGTTCATCACGGCGACCACCTCCGGATCCTCCAGCGCGCCGCGCATGGCCGCGGCGAGGCGTTCCACGGCGCCCTGGGGCGTGCCGCGCGGGGCGAGGACCGCGTACCAGGACGCCACGTCGAAGCCCGGCACCCCGGCCTCCTGCACGGTGGGTATGTCCGGCAGCAGCTTGCTGCGGCGCGCGGTCGGCACCGCGAGGGCCCGCAGCTTGCCGCTCTCCACATGCGGCAGGACGGAGGGCGCGGTCGCGAAGGCGAAGTCGATCCGGCTGGAGATGAGGTCCGTCGCGACCTGCGCGCCGCCGCGGTAGGAGACCGAAACCGTCCGCGTGTCGGCCAGGTGGTCGAGGAGCACGCCGGCGAGATGGGTCGAGCCGCCGATGCCGCTATGGCCCCAGGAAAGCTGCTCCGGCGCCGCCTTCGCCGCGGCGATCAGCTCGGCCGCGCTGCGCCAGGGCCGGTCGGCCGGCACGACGAGGATGTTGAAGACGTCCACGGCGATCGAGACGGGCACGAGCTCGCGGACCGGATCGAAGGGCAGGCGGGTGATGATCGGGTTCGAAACCAGCGTGCCGATCGTGCCGAGGAGCAGGGTATGTCCGTCCGGCACAGCCCGCACCACGGCCTCCATCGCGATGTTGCCGCCGGCGCCGGGGCGGTTCTCCACCACCACGGGCTGGCCGAGCAGCTCGCCCATGCGCGGCGCGAAGGCGCGCGCGGCGATGTCGGTCGCCCCGCCTGGCGTGAAGCCGACGACGAGGCGCACGGGGCGCGAGGGGAAGGCGGCTGCCTCCTGCGCCGCGGCGACGCGTGCCAGCGGCAGTGACGCGGCGGCAGCCCCGGCGGCGGTGCCGAGCATGGCGGCACGGCGGCTCAGGCCGCGGCGGTTTCGATCCCGGACGATATACATGCGCTTGGCCTCTCGATGACGGCACCCCAGAGGAGGGGCGCAGTGACGCGCTCCCTCCGCGGGTTCCTGCCGACGATGAAGGGGATTTGCCCCCCAACTATCCCCCGTCGGGGCCGGGGGCAATCGCCCGAGGAGAAGCACGGAGCCTCCGGTCCGCCGGAGAGCGAGGCTCGCCGGCTCTCAGGCTTGCCGGCCCCATTGTCGTTCAGGCCCCATCGGGATCGGGGAGAGGCACGCGCGTGTGCCGCGCGACCAGCCGTGCCGCCGCGGGCAGGCCGGCCGCGAGCGCGACGAGTGCCGCCGGCGCCTGGTCGAGCAGCGAGGCGGTCAGCCCGGCCAGCCGCATCGGCCGCACCAGCCGCCTCCGCCACGCCGCGTGGAACTCGGGCGCGGGCAGGCCCGCAGCGATGGCGCGGGCGGCGCCGATCCCGCCGGCGAGGGCCATCGCCACGCCGTCGCCGCTGAAGGATGGGATGACGGCGAACTGGTCGCCCACGCGCCACAGGCGATCCGGCGCGCCACCGGCGGCGTCCCGGTGCAGGAAGCCATAGGGGATGCGCGCAACGGCGAGCGGCCGCGCCTGCACCGGCTCGGCGCCGGCGAGCAGCGCGGCGGCGAGGTCGGAACCGGCGGCGACGTGCGCAATCAGTGCCGCGGCGTCACGCGCGACCTCACCATGTGCCGCGTCCCCGTTCCGCAGCGCGACACAGAGATTGGCGAGCCCATCCGCGGTCGGCTGCAGCCCGGCATAGCCGCCTGGGAATGCGAGCAGCGTCACCCCCTCCGGCGGGGCCGATGGGCGCAGGTGCAGCTTCAGCCCCAACGCCCCGCCGTCGCGCGCCGCGGCACGCGCCATGCCACGGAACTCATGCTTGCCGGTGGCGAGCACCAGATGGGGCGCGCGCAGGGTGGCGCCGTCCGACAGGCGCACGGTCCACAATCCGTCCGTTGCCGGATCACGCGCCGCGCCCAGCGCCGCGCGGCCGCGCAGCAGCATCGCCCCGGCCTCCGACGCCGCGGCAAGCAGCGCCTCGTCGAGCACGCGCCGCGGCAGGCCCCAGGCGGCGAAGGGCAGCGGGATCCCGGCCACGCGCCGGCCCCAGGCGAGCCGCGCCCGATGCACCGGCACCGCACCGAGCGAGGACAGATCGAGGCCGAGCCGCGCCAGGCAGGCGGTGGCGTCGGCGCCAAGGAACTCGCCGCAGACCTTCTCGCGCGGTCCGGCCTCGCGTTCGATCAGGATCACCCGCCGACGCCCGGCGCGGGCGAGCGCGATCGCCGCCGCCGCGCCGGCCACGCCGCCGCCGATCAGGATCGCCTCGGCATCGGCGGCGTGCCGCGTCATGCAGTGCGGCGGAGCGCCGAGACGGCCCAGCGGAACGGCACGGCCCAGCGGATCTCCGCGGCGACCTGCGCCTCGGCCAGCAGGCGCTCCCAGTCCGCGCGCACGAAGCCGCGGGCGATCGAGACGGTGGAGTCGTGCACCACCATCGGGTCCATGCGGGTCAGCCGCACCGCGGCCCAGACCGCGACATAGGGGACCGGATGGCGGTGCAGGTCGCTGATCAGCCAGCCGAGCCGGGCCCGCGCGTCGAGCCAGCGCAGGAAGCGCACCAGCGCGGGGTCGGGCAGGTGATGGGCGAAGAGCGAGCAGATCACCAGGTCGAAGCGCTCGCCCTCCGGCAGGTCGAACAGGTCGCAGGTGAACCAGCGCGCCACAGGCGTTCCCGTGGCCTGCGCCTGCGCCTCGGCCCAGGGGCTGCGGTCCAGCCCGGCGAGTTCGAGCGCCACGCCGCGCCGCGCGCCCCAGGCCGCGATCCGGCGCAGCATGTCGCCGCCGCCGGCGCCGACATCGAGGATCGAGAGACGCTCCGGCCGGGCCACGCGCCGCACGCGGTCGAGGAAGGCGAGGGTCGGCCGGTAGGCCAGGGTGACCCGGTTGATCAGCTCCAGATTGGCAAGCGCGGTGCGGAAGGCGGCCTCGGTCTGGGCCGCGTCGTCCATGATCTCATCGGCCGTGCTGCGTGCCGACAGCATGGGGCGGGTCACGCCCGGACCGGCTCGGGCACGGCGACCCGCGCGCGGCGCCGGCCCCAGGCGCCGGGCCGTGCCTCGAACACGCCCGGACAGGGCGTGCCGCAGGCGGCGCAGCGCCCCTCCGCGGTCAGGGTCCAGGCGGTGAGGTCGTACCAGTCGCGGCCGATCAGCAGCGCGCCGCAGGCGTGGCAGTACGTCGCCTGGCCCTCCGGGTCGTGGAGGTTGCCGGTGAAGACGTAGCGCAACCCCGCCTCCATCGCGATCCGCCGCGCCGTGCGCAGCGTCGCAGGCGGAGTCGGGGGCGTGTCGAGCATCTTCCAGTCCGGGTGGAAGGCGGTGAAGTGCAGCGGCACCTCGGGGCCGAGGCGGTCCACCACCCAGCGGCTCAGCGCCTCGATCTCGGCCGGGGAGTCGTTCTCGCCCGGGATGAGCAGCGTGGTGATCTCGAACCAGACCGAGGTCTCGTGCTTCAGGTATTCGAGCGTCTCCAGCACGGGTGCCAGCCGGGCCGAGCACAGGTTCCGGTAGAACCCTTCCGTGAAGCCCTTCAGGTCCACATTCGCCGCGTCCATGTGGCGGAAGAACTCGCGCCGCGGCTCGGCGCAGATGTAGCCCGCGGTGACGGCCACGGTCCGGAGGCCGCGCGCGCGGCAGGCCTGGGCGACGTCCACCGCGTATTCCAGGAAGATCACCGGGTCGTTGTAGGTGAAGGCGACGGAGCGGCATCCGCTGCGCAGCGCCGCCTCGGCGATCGCCTCCGGCGCGGCGCGGTCCTGCAGCCGGTCCGACTCCCGCGCCTTCGAGATGTCCCAGTTCTGGCAGAACCTGCAGGTCAGGTTGCACCCCGCCGTGCCGAAGGACAGCACCGGCGTGCCGGGGAGGAAGTGGTTGAGCCGCTTCTTCTCGATCGGGTCGATGCAGAACCCGGAGGAACGGCCGTAGGTCGTCAGCATCAGCCGGTCGCCCTGCCGGGCGCGCACGAAGCAGAGGCCGCGCTGGCCCTCATGCAAGCGGCAGCAGCGCGGGCAGAGGTCGCACTGGAGGCGCCCATCCTCCAGCCGGTGCCAGTAGCGGCCCGGCACGGCGGCAGCGTCCGTGGTGGCGTCCTGCTGGTGCTCCATGTCGCGCGCTCGCCCAGGCTGGCAAATGCCTGCCCCGGCCCCGGCATCTGGGCATCGCGCGCCGGCGGGGCAATGTCGGCCGGCCCCACTGCGCGGGGCGTCACACCGTCACGAAGCGCATCGTCTCGGCCGACAGGCCCGGCCCGAAGGCCATGGCGCAGCCGCGCCGGCCGGGGATGCGCTCCTCCAGCATCGCCTGGAGCACGAACAGCACCGTCGCCGAGGACATGTTGCCGAAGGCCCGCAGCACCGCCCGGCTGTGCGCCAGCGCCCCTTGCGGCAGGTCGAGCCCATGCTCCACCGCGTCGAGGATCGTCCGTCCGCCCGGATGCACGGCCCAGAGCTCGATCCCCGCCGGGTCCTCGCCGGCGAGGATCTCCCCCACCAGCCCGGGGAGGGTGTGCGCCAGGGTGAAGGGGATCAGGCCGGAGAGCGTCATGTCGAAGCCCTCGTCGCCGATCCGCCAGGTGATCTGGTCCGCCGCCTGCGGCACCAGCCCGGCGCGGAACCCGTCCACGCGCAGGCCCTCGGGATCGGCGCTGACCAGCGCTGCGGCGCAGCCGTCGGCGAAGATCAGGAAGGACAGCAATTGCTCCAGCGCGCTGCGGTTCTGCAGGTGCAGCGTGCAGAGCTCGAGGCTCACCACCAGCACGCGCGCCCGCGGGTCGCTGCGCACGAGATGCCAGGCGAGCTTGAGCGCGTTGATCGCCGCCTGGCAGCCCATGAAGCCGACGATGCTGCGCTCGACATGGCCGGGCAGGCCGTAGCGGCCGATGATCCAGTGATCGAGGCCGGGCGCGGCGAAGCCGGTGCAGGTGGCGAGGATGAGATGCGTGACGCGCGGGCCTTCCTCCGCGAGGCCCAGCCGGTCCAGCGCCGCCTCGGCGAGCGCCGGCGCGTCGCGCTCGTAGCGCGCCATGCGCGCGCCCGTGCTCGGGAAGCGCCCGATCCGGTAGAAGCCGCAGGTCTGTCTATTAAACACATCTGACGCTGCCGACGAACGATTAGG
>JADGHI010000007.1 GCA_019689515.1 Acetobacteraceae bacterium
GCCGCGGCGTGAACGCTCCCCTCCCCGCCCCGACGCTGCTCGACTTCTTCCGCGCCGCGCGCGGCGCCGGGCTGCGCGTCTCGACGGCGGAGAGCCTCGATGCGATGCGCGCGGCGGAAGTGGTCGGCTTCGGCGACCGCGCGACCCTGCGGGACGCCCTCTCTCTGGTGCTCGCCAAGACCCCGGAGGAGAAACAGCAGTTCGAGGAGTGCTTCGCGCTCTTCTTCGGCCGTGACGGCTTCCGTGAGGTGCCGGAGGCGCCGCCTCGGACGCCGAATGATGCGCCCGATCCCACGGCACCCGAGGGCTCCGAGGGTGCCGGCGAGATCGGCGGCGGGAGCCCCTCCCCGCTCGGCCGCATGCTGCTGGAGGGCGACCGCGCCGGCCTCGCCGCGGCGATGGAGGAGGCGGCGGAGGCCGTCGGCCTCTCCAACATCTCCGTCTTCACCCAGGTCAACATGTACGCCCGCCGCATCATGGAGCGGATGGGCCTCAAGGCGCTGGAGGACGAGATCACCGCGCTGCGCCGCGCCCCCGCCGGCGCCGAGCGCGCGGAGCGCCTCGAACTCGCCCGGGACTACCTCCGCGGAGAGGTGCGCGAGTTCGTGCAGCGGAACCTGACGCTCTTCGCCCGCGGCGAGACCGAGCGCTGGCGCGAGGAGATGCTGCGCCAGATGCGCCTGGCGAGCCTCGACCGGCGCGACATGGAGCGCATGCGCCTGCTGGTGCGCGCCATGGCCCGGCGTCTCGCCACCCGCTACGCACGCGTGCGGCGGCGCGACCGGCGCGGGCATCTCGACGCGCGGCGCACGCTCCGGCGCAACATGGCCTGGGGCGGCGTGCCGTTCCGCACCGTCTGGAAGCAGCGCAAGATCGAGAAGCCGAAGCTCTTCGTCCTGTGCGACGTCAGCGGCTCGGTCGCCACCGTGGCGCAATTCCTGCTGCTGTTCATCTACTCGCTGCTCGAGGCGCTGTCCGGCGTGCGCGCCTTCGCCTTCACCTCCGGCACGATCGAGGTGAGCGACATCCTCGAGCGCGAGCCCATCGAGCAGGCGATCGCGCAGATCATGGGCCGGATCGGCTTCGGCTCCTCGAATTACGGCACCTCCCTCGAGGATTTCGAGAAGGGCTGGATGGAAGCGGTGGACAGCCGCACGACGGTGATCGTGCTCGGCGACGGGCGCGGCAACCGCACCGAGCCGCGGGTGGACATCCTCCAGCGTCTCGCGGAGCGGTCGAAGCAGGTGATCTGGCTGAACCCGGAGCACCCGGCCTCCTGGGGCACGGGCGATTCCGACATGCTGCGCTACGCCCCGCATTGCCGCGTGGTGGCGCAATGCGCGACGCTTCAGCAGCTCGAGCGGGTGATCAGCGACATGCTTCGCAACCACGCCGGCTGATCCGGGGAGCGCCGCTGCGCGGCCGTCACTACCGCTCGCGCAGCGGCAGGTCCTTCAGACTGAAGGCTGCGAGGGCGCCGCAGACGAGGATCGCCGCGCAGGCCACGAAGACCATCGTGAATGCGTCGGCGAGCGGGCCGGTCAGCGCCTCCAGCACCGCCGGCGGCAGGGCGGCGCGGCGGTCCGGGCGGAACAGCGCCAGGCCGGGATCGGCGCCGAGTACCGCCGCCTCCGCCGGCAGGCCCCCGGCGAGCTGCCCGATCAGCAGCGCGCTCAGCGCCGCCACGCCGAAGGCGCCGCCGAGCAGGCGGAAGAACATCATGCAGGCGACCCCAATGCCGCCGTCCCGCGGCTCCAGCGCGTTCTGGATCGCCACCGTCGTCGGCGACATCTGCCCACCGATGGCGAGGCCCAGCATCATCGTCGCGACCCAGTCGAACACCGGCGAGCGACCGAGCCCCACCACCGCGAGCGCGACGCAGACCACCGCCGCGACGCTCGACCCGAACAGCGGGAAGGCCCGGTAGCGCCCGAACCGCGTCACCATCTGGCCGGCGAGGAAGGACCCCGTGACGGTGCCGAGCGTCATCGCGATCAGCCGCATCCCGGACTCGTTCGCCGAGAGGCCGACCAGGAGCTGGTAGTTGAGCGGAATCAGCACCACCAGCCCGACCGAGACCATCGAGGAACAAAAGGTGGTCAGGATCGCGAGGGTGAACTCGCGCACCGCGAACAGCCGCAGCGGCAGCATCGGCTCCGGCGCGCGGCGCTCCCACGCCATCAGCGCCACCAGCGCGGCGAGGCCGATGCCGAAGCTGGCCAGTGCGTCCGGCGAATCCCACCGCCCGCTGCGCTGCACCGCGCTGATGCCGAGCAGCAGCGGCGTCGCCGAGGCAAGGATCAGCGCCGCGCCGAGCCAGTCGATCACCGGCCGCTTCCCCGGCCTCCCCAGCCGCCGGAGCTGGTGGTAGGTCATCGCAAAGGCCGCGGCGCCGAGCGGCACGTCCACCCAGAAGATCCAGTGCCAGGAGAGGTACTCGGCGAACAGCCCGCCGAGCACCGGCCCGATTACGTTCGCCGTGCCGAAGGCGGTGGAGAGGTAGCCCTGGTACCGCCCGCGCTCGCGTGGCGGCAGGATGTCGCCCACCACCGCGAGCGCGACCGAGCGCAGGCCGCCGCCTCCCAGGCCCTGCACGACGCGCGCCGCGATCAGTTGCGCCATCGTCCCCGCCAGCGCGCAGAGCACAGCCCCAGCCACGAAAAGCGTGATCGAGACCAGCAGCACGGGCCGCCGGCCGAACAGGTCGCTCAGCCGTCCGTAGATCGGCGCCGTCACCGTGGAGGCGATCAGATAGGCCGAGACGACCCAGGCGATCATCTCCCATCCGCCGAGATCGCCGGCGATCGCCGGCAGCGCGGTGGCGACGATGGTCTGGTCGAGGCTGGACAGGAACAGCGCCAGCATCAGCCCCACCACGATCGTGCGGATCTCGGCAGGGCTGAAGGCCGGCGGGGCCGGCAACGGCATCGCATCTCGTGGCAAGGCGACGGGGACTCCGGGCGGCACCGTGGCCAAGCTACCGTGACCGCCGCGCCGGACAAGGCAGCGGATGCGCTGGCGCACTTGGTCATCGGCTGTCGATGTGCTGAGATGCCGCCGAACAGCGGGCGGCCGCATGCGCCCGCAGCCACTGGAGGAACCGCTGGAATGACCGGGATCAGCCGACGCTCCACCCTCGCCCTGCCGATGCTGGCCCTCGCCGGAGGTGCGCGGGCGCAGGGCGCCGTGAACGTACCCCAGGGCTACCCGGCCGAATACCGCGAGATGGCGCAGGCCGCGCAGCGCGAGGGCAGCCTGCTGATCTACTCCATCATGTCCGCCGAGAACTGGCGCCCCGTCATCCAGGGCTTCAACGCGCGCTACCCCGGCATCCGCGTCGAGACGCTCGACCTGCCGAACGCCCGCGACACCTTCGAGCGCTACCTCGCCGAGCGCGCGACCAACAGCCGCACCGCGGACCTGATCGCCACCGCCGACCCGAACGGCTGGATGGACTTCCACGAGCGCGGCGAGCTCCTCGACTACGTCTCGCCCGAGGCGGCTGCCTGGCCGGCCTGGGGCAAGCCGCTGCCGGGCCTCTACACCGTCTCGGCCGACCCGCTGATCCTGATCTGGAACAACACGCTGGTGCCGGAGGCGCGCCGCCCGCGCAGCTTCGAGCAGTTCGTCGAGCTCGCCAAGGCGAACCAGAGCCGCTGGCGCAACAAGATCACCAGCTACGGCGCGCACTTCTCGACTTTCGGCTACAACGGCAACTACGCCTTCATCCGCAAGACCGGCGACAAGGGCTGGCAGTGGTTCGCTGAGCTCGCCAAGCTGCAGCCGCGCTTCGAGCGGTCCGGCGGCCCGATGACGGAGAAGGTGACCTCGGGCGAGTACGCCGTCGCCTGGTTCGTCTCCGCCATCACTTTCTGGCCGCGGCTGAACGATCCGGCGCGCGCCCGCCTGCTCGGCTGGAGCTTCATCCCCGAGGCGCAGCCGATGATGATGCGCGGCGTCGGCATCCCGAAGGGCTCGCGCAACATCAACGCCGCCAAGCTGATGCTCGACTACATCGCCTCGGCCGAGGGCCAGCGCGCCTTCGGCATCGGCGGCCTGACCCCGGCGCGGCCGGACGTGAAGCCCGGCGAGGGCATCCGCCACACCTACAGCTCGATCGTCGAGGCGATCGGCGGCGACGCGAACATGGCGCTGGTGGACTATGACCCCGCCTTCGCGCGCGACTACGACTCCTTCATGGCACGGTGGAAGCAGACCTACGGCATCCGATGAGCGGCGCAGCCGTCTCCGCCGCCGGCGCGCCCGAGGCGCGACCGGCGGCGCATTCCTGGCGTGAGGCGCCGATCCAGTACGGGACGGCGCTGCTCACCCTCGTGCTGGTCGCGGCGCCGCTGCTGCCGGTGCTCTACCAGTCGGTGGTGGACCGGCCGCTCTACGATGCCGGCAAGGAGCTTACCCTCGCGAACTTCGCGCGGCTCGCCAGCACCGAGGGCTTCGGCCTCGTTCTCTGGAACACCTTCGTCTTTTCGGCGCTGACCACGGTCATCGCGCAGGTGCTCGGCACGCTCGCCGCGGTGCTGTTCGGCCGCACCGACATGCCCGCGGCACGGGTGCTCGGCGAGCTCTTCCTCTGGCCGATCTACCTCTCGGCGCTGGTGCTCTCTTTCGGCTGGTACACGGTCTATGGGCCGTCCGGCTACCTGACCATGCTGTGGAACTCGGTGTTCGAGGCGCCGTTCTGGGACCTCTACACCCTCCCCGGCATGGCGGCGATCGCCGGCGTGTCGCTGGCGCCGGTCGCCTACATCTATTGCATGTCCTCGGCGACCATCACCGACCCGTCGCTCGAGGAGGCGGCGCGCGTCTCCGGCGCCGGCACCTTCCGCACCCTCTGGCGCATCACCCTGCCGCTGCTGATGCCGGCCATCGCCTACAGCGCGGTCCTGAACTTCACCGTGTCGCTTGAGCTGCTGGCGATTCCGCTCGTCTTCGGCGAACCAGCAGGGATCACGGTGCTGACCACCTTCCTTTACACCCAGGGCGTCGCGGGCGTCCGGCCGGACCACGGCCTGGCGGCGACGGCGGCGGCGCTGATGCTCGCCGTGGTCTGCTTCCTGGTCTGGCTCCAGGGCAGGCTGCTCGGCAACACGCGGCGCTTCGTCACCCTCGGCGGCAAGGCGACGCGGCCGCGGCCCTTCCGCCTCGGACGGCTGCGCTGGCCGCTTTTCATAATCTGCGCACTCTACATCGCCGCGACCGTCCTGGCGCCGATCGGCGTCCTCGTCATCCGCGCCTTCGCGAGCTTCCTCTCGCCGATGGTCCCGCTGCTCGAGGTGCTGTCGCTCGAGAACTTCACCCAGCTCTTCGAGGAGCCGATCTACGCCCGCGCGGTCTGGAATTCCTTCGTCGTCAGCGCCGTCGGCGGGGCAATTGCGACTGCGCTGATCGCCATGATCGCCGTCATCGTGCACCGCTCGGAGTTCCGCTTCCGCGAGCCGCTGCACTACGTCGCGCTGTTCCCGCGCGCCGTGCCCGGCGTGGTCGCGGGCGTCGGCTTCTTCTATGCGATCGCGCTGATGCCGGGCCTTGGCGAGATCCGCAACACCATCTGGATCCTGGTCATCGCTTTCACCATGCGTTACATCCCGACCGGCTTCGGCGCCGTGGCGCCGATGCTGATGCAGGTCAGCCCCGACCTTGACCGCGCCGCCCGCGTGCAGGGCGCGGACTGGTGGACGACCTGCCGTCGCATCATCCTGCCGCTCATGCGCCCGGCGCTGGTCGCCTGCTACACGATCCTCTTCATCTCCTTCTTCAAGGAGTACACGACGGCGATCTTCCTCTTCGCCCCCGGCAGCGAGGTGATCGGCACGGCGCTTCTGCACCTCTGGATCCAGGGCGAGGCGGGGCTGGTGGCGGCGCTCGCGGCCATCCAGGTGGGCGTCATCGCGGTCTGCGTCGCCGCGGCGCGCGCCGTCTTCGGAGTGCGGCTGCATGGCTGAGCTCGTGATCGAGAACCTCACCAAGCGCTTCGGCGAGGTTGTCGCCGTGGACTCGGTCTCGATCCATGTCGCCGATGGCGAATTCGTGACGCTCCTCGGCCCCTCCGGCTGCGGCAAGTCCACCACCCTCGCCGCGGTCGCGGGGCTCGACCGGCCGGATGGCGGGCGCATCTCCGTGGGCGGGACGGTCTATTTCGACGAGCGGACCGGCACCTTCCTGCCGCCCGAGGCGCGCAATTGCGGCCTGGTCTTCCAGAGCTACGCGCTCTGGCCGCACATGACGGTGTTCGACAACGTCGTCTTCCCGCTGACGCTGCGCAAGGTTCCGTCCGCCGAGCGCAAGCGCCGGGTTGAGGAGGTGCTGGCGCTGGTCGAGATGGAGCCCTACGCCGACCGCTACCCGCACCAGCTCTCCGGCGGCCAGCAGCAGCGCGTGGCGCTGGCGCGCACGCTGGTGTACCGCCCGGAGATCCTCCTCCTCGACGAACCGCTCTCCAACCTCGACGCCAAGCTGCGCGACCGGGCGCGGACCTGGCTCGCCGAGCTGCGCACCCGGCTCGGCCTGACCACCATCTACGTCACTCACGACCAGATCGAGGCGCTCTCGCTCTCCGACCGCATCGTGGTGATGAATGGCGGGCGCATCGCGCAGATCGGCACGCCGCAGGACATCTACGAGCGCCCGGCCGATCCCTTCGTCGCCGACTTCATCGGCACGACAAACTTCCTGCCCGGCCGCGTCGTGGGGGCGCCCGACGGCGGACAGGCGCTCATTGAGCTCGAGGACGGCCAGCGCGTCGCGGTGCAAGTGGAGAGGCGCACAGCGGCGCCGGGCTCCCGCGTGACGCTTGCCTACCGGCCGGAGCAGATCGGCGTCGTGGCCGAGGGCGAGGCGGCGCCGGATGGCGCCGGCTCCGTCGTCACGGCACGCGTGATAAGCCGCGCCTATGTCGGCGGGCGCTGGCAGGTTGGCCTCGATCTCGGTGGCGGTCCGCTGCGGCTGGAAACCGCCCGGCCGCCCTCCGGCGAGCAGGTGAGGCTGTGGCTGCCCGCCGCAGGCGGCATCCTTTTCCAAGGGAGTACCGATGTCAGTTCCGAGTGAGGGATTGCCCCGAGCGGACTACCAGACCGGGGTGCGCGGCCCGCTGTCCGGCTTGCGCGTGATCGACCTTTCCCGCCTCGTCGCGGGCAACATCCTCACGCAGCACCTCGTGGATTTCGGCGCCGACGTCATCAAGGTGGAGCCGCGCGAGGGCGACACGCTGCGCGGCTGGAAGGTCAAGGGCATCGAGACGGCCTGGAAGGTGCACTGCCGCGGCAAGCGCAGCCTGTGCATCGACTTCCGCCAGGAGGGCGCAATCCCGCTGATCCGCCGCCTCGTGCCGGGCGCCGCGATCTTCGTCGAGAGCTTCCGCCCCGGCACGCTCGAGCAGATGGGCCTCGCACCGGAGGAGCTGCTGCGCATCGAGCCCCGGCTCGTGATCGTGCGCATCTCCGGCTGGGGACAGACCGGCCCCTATGCGCGGCGCCCGGGCTTCGGCACTCTGGTCGAGGGCTTCTCCGGCTTCGCCGAGATGAACGGCTTCCCCGACCGCGAGCCGGTGCTGCCGCCCATGGCCCTCGCCGACGTCATCGCCGGCCTCACCGGCGCCTGCGCCGCGCTCGCCGCGGTGCGCGAGGTCGAGGTGAACGGCGGCCGGGGCCAGGTGATCGACCTGCCGCTGCTCGACCCGATGTTCAACGCGCTCGGACCGCAGGCCGCGAATTTCCGCCTCACCGGGACGAAGAAGCAGCGCAGCGGCAGCAGCAGCAGCACCGCCGCGCCGCGCAACGTCTATCGCGCGAAGGATGGCGGCTATGTCTGCCTCTCCGCCTCCACCCAGGGGATGGCGATGCGGGTGCTGCGCGCGATCGGCCGGCCGGAGCTGTGCGACGACCCGCGCTTCGCGACCAACAACGCGCGGGTGCAGAACCGCCACGAGCTGGACCGCATCATCGGCGAGTTCGTCGCCGCACGGACAGTGGACGAGAACGTCGCGTTCTTCGAGGAGGCCGAGGTGACCATCGGACCGGTCAACGACATCGAGCGCTTCATGCGCGATCCGCATGTGCGCGCCCGCGCGCTGCTTGCCGACTACCCGGACGAGGAGATGGGCCTGTTTCCGCAGCACGCCGTCACCGCCCGCCTTTCCGGCACGCCCGGCGCGATCCGCGCGCCGGCGCCGAAGCTCGGCCAGCACACGCGCGACGTGCTGCGCGAGTCCGGCTTCAGCGAGGGCGAGATCGAGGCCGCCCTCGCCTCCGGCCTGGCGAGGGCCACGGCATGAGCGCCGTCACGCGGGAGATGCCGGTCTGGCGCTCGCTCCTCTTCGTTCCGGTGAATGTGGAGCGCTTCCTCGCCAAGGCGCATGAGCGCGGCGCGGACGGGATCATCCTCGACCTCGAGGACAGCGTCTCGCCCGGCGAGAAGGAGAATGCGCGCAAGCTGCTGCCGGCTGCGGTCGAGCGGCTGAAGAAGAACAGTCGCAGCGACGTCCTCGTGCGCATCAATCAGCCGCTCGAGCTCGCGGTGCGCGACCTGGAGGCGGCGGTGCTGCCGGGGGTCGCATCCATTCTCGTCACCAAGGTCGAGGGCGTCTCGCACCTCCGCCTGCTCGACGAGCTGGTGACGCGGCTCGAGGAGAAGCGGGGCCTCCCCGTCGGCGGCATCCGCTTCAACGGGCTGATCGAGACGCCCGGCGCGGTCGCCAAGGCGCACGAGATCGCGCGCGCCACGCCGCGGCTCGTCGCGCTCTCCCTCGGCGCCGAGGACTACGCCACCGCGATCGGCGGCAAGCCGACCGAGGAGGTGCTGCTGATGCCGAAGCAGCTCGTCGTCCAGGCCGCCTATTCGGCGGGGCTGATGGCGATGGGTACGATCGGCACGCTCGCCGACTTCTCCGACCTTGAGGCCTATGCGCGGATGGTGCGCCGTTCGCGCGACTTCGGCTTCGTCGGCGCGTCCTGCATCCATCCCGCGCAGGTCCCGGTGCTGAACGCCGCGTTCAGCCCCACCCCGGAGGAGGTCGCCGAAGCCGAGCGCATCGTTGCCGCCGACCGCGAGGCGGCGGCGCAGGGCCGCGGCTCCTTCCAGCTAGACGGCAAGATGATCGACATCCCGATCGTGCGCCGGGCGGAGGCAGTCCTCGCGCGGGCGCGCGCCATCGCGGCACGGGCAGCGGGATAGGCAGGGGAGCGACGGGCCGAAACCCGTACCGGGCCGCGGCGCCCCTGCGGCCCGGCCGACGCCGAGGGTCTGGTAGTGTCCGCCCCGATGCTTCCACGGCTCGGATCACCGGGCCGGCCTTGGGTCCGGCGAGGACGACGGTGCCGCTCAAGGCCAGGGAGGGGCTCGCAGCGGCGCCGGCAAGCACGGTCAACCGCCTGCTCGCGCGCGACGGGGCCGCTCGCCCCGGCGCGGCAGGAGGTTCTCCCCTGCTCCCCGCCGCGGTCCGGCGGCTTCGGTACTTGGCCGGCCGCCGTCCGGCGCCGCCTCGCGTCGTGCGGGCGCGACGGCGAGGCTCGCTCCCCGCCGTCGCGTCCTGGCGCGGTCAGGCGCGGACCAGCGAACAGCCGCCCTCGTTCAGGGGGCGGAACGCCTCTTCGCCCGGCGTCGTCTGCAGCAGCTTGTAGTAGTCGAAGGGGCCGCGGCTCTCCTCCGGCCTCTTGACCTCGAACAGGTAGGCCGGGTGGAGCTTCCGCCCGTCCTCGCGGATGCGGCCCGGGCCGAAGCCGTCGTCGTCGGTCGGCATCGCCTTCATGCGCTCCACCACCGCCCGGCCGTCCGCCTTCGCCGCCGCCACGCCCATGTCCGCGACCGCCTTCAGGTAGTGCAGCACCGAGGCGTAGCCGCCCGCATGGTTCATGCACAGCGGGACGTCTCCGACGCGCGGCCGGACCCGGTTGGTGAAGGCGCGGGTGCGGTCGTTGAGGTCCCAGTAGAAGGTCTCGCTGCAGATCAATCCCTGCGTGGTGGCGAGGCCGAGCGCGTGCACGTCGGGCATGAACATCAGCAGCGAGGCGAGCCTGATCCCGCGCCGTGTCAGGCCGAACTCCGCCGCCTGCTTGATGCAATTGAGGGTGTCCGAACCGGCGTTGGCGAGGCCGATCACCTTCGCCCCGCTCGCCTGTGCCTGGAGCAGGAAGGAGGAGAAGTCCGTGGTGCCCGGGAAGGGCGTACGCACGCTGCCCAGCACTCGGCCGCCCTGCGCCCGGACGAAATTGGCAGTGTCGCGCTCCAGCGCGTGGCCGAAGGCATAGTCGGCGGTGATGAAGTACCAGGTGTCGCCGCCCGCCCGCACCGTCGCCGCCCCGGTGCTGTGCGCCAGCATCCAGGTGTCGTAGGTCCAGTGCACGGTGTTGGGCGAGCACGCCTTGCCGGTGAGGTCGGAGGTCGCCGAGGAACTGTTGAGGAAGACCTTGTTCTTCTCGCGCACGATCTCGTTGACCGCGAGGGCGACCGAGGAGGCGCCGCCGTCCACCACCGCGTCCACCCCGTCGCGGTCGAACCACTGGCGGGTGATGTTGGATCCGACATCCGGCTTGTTCTGGTTGTCGGCGAAGATGACATCGATGTCGAAGCCGCGGCCCGCGAACTCCGCCGCCGCTTGGCGCACGCAGGCGACCTCGATCGGGCCGGTCACGTCGCGGTAGGTGCCCGACATGTCGGTCAGCACCGCGATGCGGATGGTGTTCGCGGCGGCCTGCGCGCGGGCGGACCGCCCGGCGGTGGGGAGCACGGCAGCACCAGCGGCGGCAGCGCCAGCCCCCCGCAGCAGCGTGCGGCGATCAAGCGTCATTAGGCTTTTCCTCCCTGTTTGGCGCCGCCGCTACGTCACAGCCCGCTGCGGCTTGCGCCGGGCCCAGCCTATACCGGCGCCGCGACGCGACGGGAGGGCACCTCGGGCGCCCGTGGCGGCCAGGCCCGCCACGCCCCGGACCCCGGAGGCGCAGGCACCGACGCCGTTTCCGGGCGCCACGGCGTCCCGAATCACGATGCGCGCTGTTGATCCGCGGCACCCGTCGCGCCCGGCCGGCCCGAGCAAGAACCCGTGAGGGTATCCCGCTCTTTCGTTCCAACCCGCAACCACCGGTGGCTTATCCTGGGTCCGGAGTCAGGCGCTCGCGCCAAGGCGTGCGTCGCCCGGGCGAATCGGCGCCAGCCTCTCGCGCTCGCTACGCTCGGTCCGAACCACGGTGCCCCATCGCCTGGCTTCGGAACGGATCGTCCTCTGAACGTCCGTCACGAAACGCTGCGGACCACGCTCCGGATGGCGAAGCTCGACCGGATCCGCGCCACGCCCGGCAGGCGCGACAGCCGCTCCTTGTGCAGCCGCTCGTAGTCGGCGGCGCCGCGCGCTTCCACGCGCAGCAGGTAGTCGGCGTCGCCGGTCATCAGGAAGCACTCACGCACTTCCGGGCAGCGCCGCACCGCCTCCTCGAAGCGCCGCAGGAAATCGTCGGTCTGGCGCTCCAGCGTGATCTGGACGATGACCACCACCAGGTCCGACGGCATCGGCTCGTCGATGATGGCGGTGTAGCCGCGGATCACCCCGCGCCGCTCCAGCTGCCTGACCCGGCGCAGGCAGGCGGAGGGTGAGAGCCCGGCCGCGGCCGCCAGCGCGGCGTTGGTCATGCGCCCATCCGCCCGCAGCAGCCGCAGGATGCGCTCGTCCGCCTCGTCCAGCCTGGTCATGCGCAGATTCTGCGAAGACGCGGAACAATTCGTCAATCCGGCGGCCCCGATCGGCAAGTTCCACCGCTGATGGGCGAGAAATTCCGAAGCCGCCTTCCTAGGTTTGATACGAGGAGGTGCGGATGCGGATCATCGTCCTGGGCAGCGGGGTCGTCGGCGTCACCTCGGCTTGGTACCTCGCGCGCGACGGCCATCAGGTGACGGTGCTCGACCGCCAGCCGGCGGCCGGCATGGAGACAAGCTTCGCCAATGCGGGCCAGGTCTCGCCCGGCTATTCGGCCCCCTGGGCCGCGCCGGGCATGCCGATCAAGGCGCTGAAGTGGCTGCTGATGCGCCACCGCCCGCTGGTGCTCTGGCCCCTCCCCGACACGCGGATGTGGGCCTGGCTCGCGCGCATGCTCGCCAACTGCAACGCCGCCGCCTACCGGCTGAACAAGAGCCGCATGGTCCGGCTCGCCGAGTACAGCCGCGACCGCCTGCGCGAGCTCCGCGCCGAGACCGGCATCGCCTACGACCACCGCGAGCGCGGGACGCTCCAGCTCTTCCGCACGGCGAAGCAGCTCGACGCGGTCGGGAGCGACACCGCGGTGCTGGACGCCTTCGGCGTGCCCTATGAAGTCCTCGACCCCGCGGGCTGCATCGCGGCCGAGCCGGCCCTCGCCCTGGTGCGGGAGAAGTTCGTCGGCGGCCTCCGTCTGCCCGGCGACGAGACCGGGGACGCGCACCTGTTCACCCAGCGCCTCGCCGCCCTCGCCGCCGCGCGCGGCGTCGTGTTCCGGTACGGGACCACGGTGCGGCGCCTGCTGGCGGAGGGCGACCGGATCACCGGCGTCGAGACGGAGGACGGCGGCCGGTTCGTCGCCGATGCCTATGTCGTCGCGCTGGGCAGCCATTCGCCGGCATTGCTGCGGCCGCTTGGCGTCCGGCTGCCCGTCTATCCGGTGAAGGGCTACTCGCTCACGCTGCCGGTGACGGATCCGGAGGCCGCGCCGGTCTCGACGGTGATGGACGAGACCTACAAGGTCGCGATCACCCGCCTCGGCGATCGCATCCGGGTCGGCGGCACCGCGGAGCTTGCCGGCTTCAGCCTGAGGCTGCGCCAGGCACGGCGTGCCACGCTCGAGCACTCGGTCGGCGACCTGTTCCCGCGCGGCGGAGACCTTGCGAAGGCGAGCTTCTGGACCGGGCTGCGCCCGATGACCCCGGACGGCACGCCGGTGATCGGCCCCGCGGGACGGCTGCGGAATCTCTACCTCAACACCGGCCACGGCACGCTCGGCTGGACGATGGCCTGCGGCTCCGGCCGGCTGCTCGCCGACCTCGTCTCCGGCCGCCCGCCGGAGATCGAGCACGCCGATCTGGGGCTCGACCGCTATGCGGGCGCAGTTGCCGCCTAGCGGGCAGACGGCGGGCGACGGTGTGGTTCCGGGCCGCCGGGTTCGGGCAAAGCCCTCCTCCCCCGCCGGCTCCGGCGCTGCGCCTGTCAGGGGACCCTATCGGCCCGCGCCGGCCCGAACTCGATGATCCGCCCCGGCGCCAGCACCGACACCCTCCCCCGCGCGGTGCCGGACTCGTGCGGATAGACGAGCCGCACGCGACGCGTCGCGCCCGTCGCCCCGTTGCGATGCTCAACCCGGGAGCGCAGCACGATTACGCGGGACGGCATCTCGCCGGCCGGCACGACCACGGCCCAGGTGACCTCGTCGAGCAGCAGCAAGGCGCCGCAGCCGACGATGCGGCCTTGCGCCGCCGCGATGGCGAGGGCGACCAACCGATCACGGTCGGCCTCGGAGATCGTCACCTCGGGGCGAGGCTGCACGGCCCCAGCACCGGCCCAATCGCTCATTCGCTTCGCGCCCTCATGGCGATGTCCCCGCGCGTCGCACACGGCTCGGCAAAGGGGCAGCGCGGTTGAGGCATCCGCCACCTGGCACCCCCATCGTGTTTCTCGGACCAAGCCTCCCGGCGCCGACCGCGAGGGGCCTGCTCGCCGCCGACTACCGCCCGCCGCTTCGCCGCGGCGACCTCGACGCGATCACAGCACCCGCCCTCGTCGCGGTGATCGATGGCATCCTCGAGCCGGAACTGCGGCTGCCGCCGGAGGAAGCGCGCCGGGCTGCGAAGCGCGGCCTCTGCCTGTTCGGTGCGGCGAGCGTGGGAGCACTGCTCGCAACGGATCCGTCCATCCCGGGCGTCGTCGCGGGCGTCGGCCGCGTGCATCGGCTGCTGCGCCGCGGCCGCGCCCTGCCTGACGACGTGGCGGTCCTCTACGCGGCCCATGACCTCCGCCCGCTCACCGTGCCGGTCGTGGACGCGCTCTGCTGGCTGGATGATGCGGCCGCCTCGGGCCGCCTTGCATCCCGCGGCGCCGCGGAGGCGGCACTCGCCGCCCTGCGCGCCCTCCCGATCGAGGACCGGACGCCCGCGGCGGTCGCGCGCGTGCTGCGCCACCATCTTGGTCCCTTGACACCAAAACCGGGCGATCCGGCCTTCCCCAGTGCGAAGGCTTTGGATGCACAGCGGATGCTGCGGGTCTTGGGCGCGATCCTCCGCCGCGCAGGATCCATCGGCGGCTGGCGGCGCGGCGTCCCCATGCATCCTCCGAGTGACGGCGGTCCCGCGCAGTGACCGTGATCGCGCCGCGCACACGCCGCCCCGGGTCCACCCAGCGGCAGGCGAATCCCCCGTCGGCCTGACCACGGTCAGGCCCATGAAGCGCTCACGCCTTGGGCGTTTCCGCCCAGAACGATCGCGGCCAGGACTCGTCAGGCAGCCGAAGGCGGTGGCGGCTCGTCGTCCCGCGGCGGCCACCCGGGCTTCCTCATGCGCGAGGAGCGACGCGGCGTAAGCGACAGCGGCGTCACCACGCCCATCTCGGTTGCCCTCCCTGCGCAGCGTCGGCCAGCGCCCTCCGGCTGGAAGGCCACCGAGATGATGTCGATGCGCTCGACACCGCCATCGCGGCGCTCGGCCATCACCGTCGCTCCGGCGCGGAGGCCGAGCATGGCCAACCCCCGGGGCGTGGTGACGGGCAGCGACCAGCCGGAGACGGTGTGCTCGTCCGGGTGGACGAGGACGCGCGCCTCCGCCGCGCCTCCATCAACGCTGAACACCACGCGGGAGCCGAGCGTGACGACATCGGCGGGGATGGCATCCGCGGGCACTACCCGGCAGCGCTCCAGCTTCTCGATCAGGCCGCGCGCGGCGGGATCGTCGGCCGGAAGCCGTAGGCGGGCCAGTTCGTCGAGGACAGCGAGGTCGCGCGCGGTGATGAGGATGGCTCCCTGATCGGACACCTGGCACGGGCCCTCCCCAGCGGCCGCCCGCGCACCGGCGATGGTGCGGAGGACGGGGCGCTGCCTGGCGGCGGCACCGGTCGCGGCCGCGCCGCAATTCGCGCACGCCCCGTCTGCCGCGCCGAGCGCTGCGCCGCAGGAACTGCAAGTCGTTTGGATTGCCGACACGGGTCTGACCTCCTGGACATGACGGACGCGCCGTGCGCATGCGCGGCGCGGGTATCGGTTCCGTTGTCGAAGGTGTCCCCGGGCCGGGCGTGGACCGGTGCGGCGGCCAAGCCCGGGGCTAGAGGCCCGCGAGAAGGCTTCCCGCGTGGGCAAGGCGTCGGCGGAAATTCGCGCTCAGCCAGTGCATGCCGCGATCCTCGGCCAATCTGGCCCCAGGGTCAACGGAAGCGCCGCTCCCGGCCGCAAGCGGCGCCGGCACGGTGGCAGCGGGCACGGTCACGACGCCTCAGGACCAGGCCGCCGCAGCATCGTCACCGCCTCCGCGGCCGCCCGGCCGTCGGGCTGCTCGAGGCGCAGCCTGTGCCGCCGGTGCGGCGCCGGCACCGCGCGCCGGCGGAGCACGCCGTCCACCGTGGCCAGCACCGCGTCGCGGCATTCGATCTCCTGGACGAAGCTCGGCACCCAGTAGCGCACGACATAGACCAGGCCGTCGGGTTCGTAGGCGACGAGACGCGCATCGGGCGGGGGCTCCGCCAGGATGCCGGGCGCCGTTGCGGCGGCCTCGGCGAGCAGGCGCTTCGCCTCCTCCGCGGGTAGCGCGTGATCGAGCGTGATGCGCAATTGCTGGCGGTATTGCGGGCGCGGCGCGCTGTAATTGGTGACGCGCTGCTGCGCGATCCGTCCGTTCGGCGTGACGACCTGCACCTTGTCGCGCGTCTCGATCCGCGTCGCGCGCCAGTTGATCTCCACCACCCGCCCGGCCAGGCCGCTCTCCAGCTCGATCCAGTCGCCGATGCGGTAGGTCCGCTCGAGGCCGAAGGCGATCCCGGCGAACACGTCGGTCATCACCCCACGCAGGGAGAAGCCGAGCACGGCGACGATGACGCCGGAGGTGGCCGCCGCACCGAGCACCGACCCCTCGAACACCAGCGCGATCGTCGCCAGCGCGGCAGCCGCGAAGGCGGAGGCGCCGACCAGGTCCTGCAGCAGCTTCGGCGACCGCCTCCGGCCGCCGCCACCGCCGGGAGGACCAGCGCAGCGCTGAAATACGCCGTGCTGCCAAGCAGTAGGCGGAGCACATGGAGCCCGTCCGCCTCTACGACGGGAGGGCCTAACAGGCGCGCGACCACGGCTGGCCGATCAGCAGGCCCAGGCTCGCCAGCATCACCGCGAGGGGCAGGGCGATGCGGCGCAAACCCTTCACTGCTCCGGCACCCGCACCTGCCCGCGCATCACCGGCGCGCAGTGGCCCTTGATCCAGACCTGCACCGGCGCGCCGTCCAGCCGCTTGGCCGACACCTCGATGAGACCCGGGCGCCCCGTCGCCTCGCCTTGCGACACGGCCAGGGACAGCGCGACCTTCCGCGTCGGCGACGCGGCGAGCGTCGCAAGCAGGCCGGCCAGGGCGGCGTTCGCGCTGCCGGTCGCGGAGTCCTCGCCGATGCCGTGCAGCGGCGCGAAGGTCCGGGCGGACAGGCGCCTGTCGCCCGCGCCGTTCCGGACATAGAGGTGCAGCCCCTTCGCGAAGCCGAGCGGCATGTGGACGGCGAACGCCTCCGCGCATGGCCGGGCCCGTGCCAGCGCCGTCATGTCGCGCAGCTCCGCCAGGACGAAGGGGACACCGACGGAGGCGACGACCGGAGCGTGGTGCTCGGTGCAGATGTCGGAGCAGGCGAGGCCGGCGCAGAGCGCGACCGCCTCCGGCGCCACCTCCGGCCCGAGCTCGAGCGGCAGCGGGGCGCGCACCGCGGCGCCGGTCAGCTTCGCCCCGTCGCGCATCAGTTCGACCAGGACAGGCCCGGCCTTCGCCTCGAACACCATCCGTAGACCGGCGGGCCGGCCATGCGCGCGGCCGAGCCGGCCGAGGACGAAGGCGGTGCCGACGCTCGGCTGGCCCGCGAAGGGAACCTCGCATCGCGGCGTGAAGACGCGGACCCGCGCCAGGCTGCCGCGGTCGTGCGGCGGCAATACATAGGCCGTGGCCGAGTAGCCGAACTCCGCCGCGATCGCCTGCATCTGCGCGCCCGTCAGGCCGGTGGCATCGGGCACGACGGCCACCTGATTGCCGGCGAAGGCGCGGTCGGTGAACACGTCGACCGTGTGGAACTCGACCTCCATTGCCTCCCCACCTCCCTCCCTGGTTTCCGTTTGCCCCGGGCGCGGCTTTCGCCTGCTGCCCCGGACCGCTCGATGAACACTCGCCCCGTCTCGCCCGGACCTCGTCGGCACTCCGGCGGACCGGCACGGAGAGGCCGCGTCAGCCCTCGGCCTCGAAGGGCCGGGGCGACACCCGCAGCACCGTCAGGCGCCGCTCGCGCCCGTCCTGGGTCGGCCACAGGATGGATTGCCCGGCGGCGAGGCCGAGGAGCCCGGCGCCGACCAGGGTGAGGACCGAGATCCGGCCCTGCGCGATGTCGGCCTCGTTCGGGTAGACGATCTGCACCCGGCGCGTCGCGCCCGTGGCCTCGTCGCGGTACTCCACATGCGAATACATGGCGACGACGTCCGGCGGCACCTTCTCGGGCGGCACGAGCTGCGCACGGCCGATCTCCTCGAGCAAGAGTGCGGAGACCTCGGGGTTCCGTTGCGCCGCAGCGACCGCCAGGCCCGACAGGCGCTCCTCGTCGGCAGTCGAGAGAATCAGCGCCGGATCGCCTGCGGCGGTCACGGCCCGATGCTGTTGCTTCTTCTTCATCTTCAATGCGTTCATGTCCTTGTTTCTCTCTGATCTGCGCGGATATGCGCTTGGTTGCTGAGGATGTTGGGGCCTGGTAGGTGGTGGAAGGCCCGATGACGGGCCGGCGACGCGCCGTAGCTAGAGCCCTGACCGGATTTCGCAGGGCACCGTCTCCCCGGCGCGGTCCGCCCGGTGGTGGTGAAGGACGGCGCTAGGCCAGCCCGCGCCGGTCCGCCTGGGCCGCGTGCGCGGCGATGGATCCGGAAGGCCCGGCGCCCCCCGCACCGCCGCCACGGACCACCGCGGCGGCAGCCTCCGCTGCCTCCGGCTGGTAGGCGACCGAGAGGAGGTGCAGGGTTTCCCCGACGCTCCCGTCCTCGCCGGCCACCGGGACCACCGCACCGACCGCATGGCCGAGCAGCGCCAGGCCCCGGGGCGTCGTCACCGGCAGCGTCCATCCCGCCGCGGAAGTGCGTGTCGGGAGGACGAGCACGCGTGCCTCCGGCGGACCACCATCCGCCGAGAAGACGACGCGCGAGCCCAGCGTGGCGACGTCCGCGCCGATCGCGTCGGCGCGCACGACCCGGCAGCGGTCGAGCTTGCGGAGCAGCGCGGCCGAGATCGGATCGTCCGGCCGCAGCCGTAGCCGCGCGAGCCGCTCCAGCGCCGCGAAGTCGCGCACCGACAGCACGGGGCGACGCGCGTCGTCCTCCTCGGCACCGGCGTCGGGGACCTCCGGCCACCCCTCGCCCGCATGGGCAGCGGCAGCCGCGGAGGCGCATCCGTAGCAGGTGCTCAACCGGGCGGCGAAGGCGCCGCCGCAATCGGAACAGATCGAAACCTCAAGGGTCACGAGCCTTTCCTCCAGGCACGGCGAACGCCGCCACGCTCCGCAGCGCGGAGCCTGGCTTCGGCGCATCACTCACTTCGGGTCTGGTGCTGGAGAGTGTCCCCGGGCCGGACGCCCAGCGGATCGGCGCGCGCGATCGGGCCCGGGGCTAAAAGCCTGCGAGCAAAGTTCCCGCGTGACGCGGGTAATGGATCACGCGCTGCCTCATGACGGTTTTTTACATGGGGTCGGTCCCTGGGCGGGTCAATGCCTCCAGGACCGCACCGGCCATCCGGGACGGCACGGTCCCTCAAGGCGCGCGTGCCGTCAGATCCGCCCGAGGGAAAGCCGCGCCGCGGGCCCTGCCCTATGCGCCCGCGCAAGCCGTGCCGGCGGCGAAGCCCAGCGCGAAGGACTGCGCCAGCCCGTTGCCCGGGATGTAGCCCGCCGCGCCGCGGCCCGAGACGCCGCAAGCCACACCGCCGGCTGCGTACAAGCCCGGAATCACGCCATCCTTCGCCGCGCGCAGCACCCGCGCCGCGCCGTCCACGCGCACTCCGCCCTGGGTGTGGGCGAGACCGCCGGTGACTGCCGCGGCGTAGAGCGGCGGCTCAAGTGTGCCGGCGAAGCGGCGCCGGCCGAGCCGGTCCGGCCCGCCGGAAGCCACGGCGGCCGCATACTCGGCGAGCGTCGCCGCCAGCGCCGCCGCCGGCAGGCCGAACCGCGCAGCCAGGTCGGCCGGCGTGTCGAAGCGCTCGACCGCGCCGGCGGCCACCGCGGCGCGGAACGGCCCGCCCTGCAGGGCCGCGCGGTGCGCCGCCTCGTGCCAGATCTCCACCGCCATGCCTCCGGGCTGGGCGAGGATGTGCGCGGTCAGCTCGCTCGGGCCCATGTCCTCGCGCGCGAAGCGCTCGCCCGCGCGGTTGACCAGGATCGCGCCGAGCGCCGGCAGCGCCGCGCCGAGCCGCGCCTTCCCGCCGAGGCAGACATGGGGCTGGCCCTGATAGGCGTCCATGCAGTCGAGCGCGGCGCCGAGCGCCTCGGCCCAGAGGATCGCACGCCCGTCGGAGAGCGGCGAGCCGATGTGCAGCGCCCCCACGGCCTCGGGGATGAAGCGCGCGAGCATCGCCGGCGCACCGCCGAAGCCGCCGCAGGCGAGCACCACATGCGGCGCGGCCAGTGTCGAGCGGCGCCCCGCGGCGGAGACCTCGACCCCGCGCACCGCCGCGCCATCCGAGTCCACGACCAAGCCCACCACCTCGGTCCCGTCGCGCCAGGCGATGCGCGGATGCGCGCGCGCGGCCTCCCGCAGCAGCGCGCAGAGCTCCGCGCCGGATTCCGCGGGGGTCGCGTGCAGCCGCGGCGCGGACTGTCCTGGCCAGGCGGAGGCGGTGTGCAGGTGCAGCGGCAGCCCGACGGTGTCGGCGAGGAAGTGCAGCGCCTCCGCCGCGCGGCGCGTGACGGTGTCGAGCAGCACCGGGTCGATGATGCCCTCGCCCGCCTTGGCGCGGAGGTCGGCGGCGAAGCGCGCCGGGTCGTCGGCCACGCCGGCCTCGGCCTGCCAGCGCGTCCCGGCGGCCGCGACCAGCCCGCCGGAGATGGCGAGGTTGCAGGGCGTGGACGCGTCGCGCTCGATCAGCGCGACCCGCGCCCCGCCCGAGGCGGCGCGAAGCGCGGCGACCAGCCCCGCGGCTCCGGCGCCGACAACGATTGCGTCGAATTCCCGATCCATTGGACAAGCATCGCCGGCCTCGACGCCGCGAGCAATCCGGGCGGGTGCCGGCATACGCGACAGGCGGTCGGCCGAGCAGTCCGTGATTGACAGACAGCCTTGGCCATGGCGTCAGCCTTTTCGCTGCACCGCCGAAGGGAGACTCAGGGCAATGCACCGCCGCCGCCAGACGCTGTTCAACGGCCTAGCCGCCGCCATGCTCGCTGCGAGTGTCCCCATCCCGGCGCCCGCCCGCGCCCAGGCGCCCTGGCCGGAGCGGCCGCTGCGCTTCGTCAACCCCTTCGCCGCGGGCTCCGCGGTCGATGTCGTGGCGCGGCTGATCGCGCAGGACCTGACCGAGCGCCTGGGCCAGCAATTCCTGGTCGAGAACCGCACCGGCGCCTCCGGCAACATCGGCACCGAGGCGGTCGCGCGCGCCCGGCCGGACGGCCTGACGATCCTGGTCGGGTCGTCGGGCTCGATGGGCATCAACCCCTCGCTGTTCCGCAGCCTGCCTTACGACGCGCTGCGCGACTTCGTCCCTGTCACGCACGCCGTCTCCTTCCCGCAGGCGGTGTTGGTGAACCCGTCGCTCGGGGTGCGCACGCTGGCGGAGCTGATCGCGCGGGCGAAGGCCGAGCCGGGGCGGCTGAACTACGGCTCCTCCGGCAGCGGCAGCACGGCCCATCTCGCCGTCGAGCTGATCCGCGCCGCGGCGGGAATCGAAATGGTGCACATCCCCTTCCGCGGCGGCTCCCCGGCGGTGCAGGCGCTGATCGCTGACCAGGTGCAGGTCGCGGTGGAGGGGCTGCCCTCGCTTCCCGGCCTCATCGCCGATGGCCGCGTGCGCCCGATCGCCGTCACCTCGGCCGCGCGCTCGCCGATGCTGCCCGATGTGCCGGCGGTGTCGGAGACAATCCCGGGCTTCGACGCCGCGGCCTGGGTGATCTACTTCGCCCCCGCCGGCACGCCCGCGCCCTTCGTCGAGCGGCTGGCCACGGAGATCGCCACCTCGCTGCGGCAGCCCCAGGTGCGCCGCCGGTTGGAGGAGATCGGCGCCACGATCCACGGCACGCCGCCGGCGGAGACCGCCGCCTTCCACCGCCACGAACTGGAGAAGTGGCGCCGGGCCGTGGAGATCTCCGGCGCGCGGGTGGAGTGAAGGGGCGCCACGGGGCAAGATTTCGCGGACGAACGGGGCGAGCGGACGCAGGCTGCCGATGCGCGGCACAGCGGCAATGTCGGCGACGGGCGTGACCTGGCCAGCGGACCATATCGTCATCGCCGCTCCGCTCCGAATGCCGAAGCCCGCATGCAGGCGAGGCGGGAAAGGGAGTGACGGTGCGCACCTGACCTCGCGCACAAAGCGAAGCGCGCCGCCCATCGTGATACGACTGCCCGGATGGTGCCCGATCCGTCGGGCAGGAGTGGTCCCGGTGCAGACTGTTGCCTGCTCGGAAAGGCCTGGATTTGCGTGGTTTTCGTTGGTAGCGGCGGGCAGACTTGAACTGCCGACCCCGGCATTATGAGTGCCGTGCTCTAACCAGCTGAGCTACGCCGCCAATGGAACCGGGATGCGGGAGTTAGGCCCCGCTCCCGCCGCTGTCAACCAACCATCACGCCACCGCGCGCCGCGGTGCTTGTGCGCCCGCCTCCGCCGCGCGGATGGAGCCGCCGCCGAGCGCCCGATCGCCGTCGTAGAGCACCACCGCCTGTCCCGGCGCGGCGATCCCGGGCGCCTCCAGCGCCAGGCGCGGCAGGGCGGTGGCGGCGTCCCAGTGCGCCACCGCCGGCTGGGCCCCCCCCGCGCGCAGCTTCACCGTGCAGGCGAACGGCGCCTCCGGCGGCGCAACCAGCCAGTTCGCCTTGCCGGCCCCGGCGCCAGCGACCCAGGCGCAGGTGTCCTGGCGATCGAGAGGGCAACAGCCCTCCACGCCGCGAATCTCGCCCACGGCCCGTCCCTCCTCCACGCGCCCGGCCCGGTCCCGCTGGGCGCGGCAAGCCTCTGCGTGCCGGGCTGCGCAAGGTCAGCGGGAAGTGGCGAGGGGCCGCAGACCGCCCGCCGCCGACGAGTCTGCCACCACCGGCCTGACCGCCTCCCGAACGAGGAAACCGGGAAGCGCCGCGGCCGCGCGGAAGGCCCGATGACGGGAGGGGGCGGCGGCGCAAGGCTGCGATGCCCTTCCGCTCGATGACAGGACGATCGCCATCCTGATCGCGCGCCAAGCGGAGACGCCACCTGCGCGCCGCGCCTGCGCCATCGCGGCGCGCGACGAGGCAGAGCCGGAGGGATAAACTGCGCCGGGCCGCGGCATCGCCGTGGCCCGGCCGGAGCCGGAAGCGACTGCCGCCGTCAGGCGACCACCACGTACCCGGTCGCGATGATGCTCGACAGGTCGGCTGTCGTCAGCACCGCAAGGTTCAACTCCACCGAGGAGTCGTCGCCCAGCGCCTCGGCATCGATGTTGAAGGTGGCGTCGTTGCCGGAGAGATCGACCTCCACCGAATAGCCGTGGTTCACGTAGACATCGCTGTACAGGGACGGCTCCGTGTCCATCGTCAGGTCGATGCTGATGTCCACGTCCACATCGATGACCTTGACGAAGTCCTTCGGCGGCGGCGGCGGCTCCGAGTCCGGGGTGTTCGCGAAGTTGAAGTAGTCGACCTCGCCCGAGGTGCCGATCGAGCCGTCATAGCCGTTCGCGCCCAGCGTCGGCGTCCAGCCGGGCTGCTGTACCTCCTCGATATGGTACTCGGTGCCGACCTTGAGCAGGTCGTCGAACACCACGGTGCCGTTGACCACGCCGTCGGCATCGCCGGGGCCGCCATCCTGGACCGTGTGGACGACGTCCACGCCATCCTGCGTATAGCTCAGCGTGAAGGACCATGGCGGGTTCGTGAGGACGGCGTCTCCAGTGATGTCGCCATCCCCCTCGTCGTCGAGGTACTTCGTCGCGATCACCTGGCCGAACTGCGCATTGGCGAAGTCGTAGCTCGCGTTCTCGCCCGCCGAGATCGTCTCGTCGTAGCCGTTGGCGCCGAGGGTCTGGTAGTAGCCGCTCTGGAGCACCTCCTCGACATGGACGACTGCGCCCGCCTTGAGTCCGGCGAGAACGACGGTGCCGTTCAGGGTGTTGTCGGCATCACCTGGGCCGCCGTCCGTGATGGATATGTCGATCGCGGTGCCGTCGCCGTCCGTCCCCGTGAAGTGGAACGTCCAGCCGGTGAGAACGGAGTCGCCTTCGATGCTTCCGTCGCCGTTGGAATCGAGCCACTTCGTGGCGGAGATGCTGCCGAACTGCGGGGTAGCGGGCTTGCTGAAGCTGTACCATTCCTCGTAGCCGTCGTCGCTCGACCAGTCGCGGCCGTCGCCGGTGGTGAGCGTCCCGAACTCGCTGTAGAGATAGACATAGGTCGAGCCCGCGAATGCGGAGACCGGTATGAACACCGCCAGGTCGGATTCCCCGCTTCCGCTGTGCAGGGCGTAGTCCAGACCGATCGATCGGTCTTCCCCCGCGTCCAGGTTATAGATTTCGACAGCCGATCCACCTTGGAACGTGCCCGTGACGGGATTGTAGTCGTGCAGATCCGATTCGGTTGATCCATACAAGATGAGCTTATCTAGAGACAGAAGGCTTTTTGAGCTGGTTTCGTTGATATCCAGACGGAATTGATAGTATAGTGTCCCTTCTATTTCGATCGGTTGCAGGTCCGCGACGGCGAGAAGTTTCGTCCAGGGACCCGGCTTTACATCCAGTGGGTTGCCGGGGATATTGGCCGAGTCAAAATTGAATCCGTCCTCGTTACCGTTAGCCTGGATGCGCACGAACGGGCCGATCACGCCGGTGCCGGCGGGCTGATCGATGATGGATTGATCGTAAGCGTGCACCCTCGGCTGCCTTGCGGCGCGCTGCGTTGATCGGCTGACCTGCCTGGCTGCTGGGTGGTGCGGAAGTCCGTTGCCGCCCTTAAGCC
>JADGHI010000302.1 GCA_019689515.1 Acetobacteraceae bacterium
CCCCCCTGGGGTGCGCCCTAATGCTGCGCCCCGCATGAGCCAGGCTGTCGCCCCTTTTCCGGTGGTGGATCACCAGCGGGTCGTCTTCCCGGACGGCCTCGCGCTCGACTGCGGGGCGGTGGTGCGGCCGCTCGTCGTCGCCTACCGCACCTATGGCCGCCTGAACGCGGACCGGACCAACGCCGTGCTGGTCTGCCACGCCCTGACCGGCGACCAGTACGTGGCGGAAACCCACCCGGTCACGGGCCGTCCGGGCTGGTGGGAGAACGTGGTCGGCCCCGGGCGGCCGATCGACACGGACCGGTTCTTCGTCATCTGCGCCAATGTCCTCGGCGGCTGCATGGGCTCGACCGGACCGCGCGAGGAGATGACGGACGCCGAGGGGCGCGGCCTTGGCCGGCCCTGGGGAACCGATTTCCCCCTTGTCACCATCCGCGACATGGTGCGCGCGCAGAAGCGGCTGGTGACGGACCATCTCGGCATCGAGCGGCTGCTCTGCGTCGTCGGCGGCTCGATGGGCGGGATGCAGGTGCTGGAATGGGCGGCGGAGTATCCGGATGTGGTCTTCGCCGCCGCGCCGATCGCCACCGCCGCCCACCACTCGGCGCAGAACATCGCCTTCCACGAGGTCGGCCGCGCGGCGATCCACGCCGACCCCGACTGGGCCGGCGGGCGCTACTGGGAGACCGGCCGCGTCCCGGCCAAGGGCCTCTCCGTCGCGCGGATGGTGGCGCACATCACCTATCTCTCCGAGCAGGCGCTGACGCGCAAATTCGGCCGGCGCCTGCGCGGGGCGAGCACGCTCACCTTCCTCGAGGACGTGTTCGAGGTGGAGAGCTACCTGCGCCACCAGGGCAGCACCTTCGTCCGCCGCTTCGACGCGAACAGCTACCTGACGATCACGCGGGCGATGGACTATTTCGACCTGGCGGCGGAGCACGGCGGGGAGCTGGCGAATGCTTTCCGCGGCACGCGGACGCGGTTCTTCGTCGCGAGCTTCTCCTCCGACTGGCTGTTCCCGACGAGCGAGAGCCGGGCGCTGGTGCGGGCGCTGAACGCGGCGGCGGCGAATGTGAGCTTTGTCGAGATCACCTCCGACAAGGGCCACGACGCCTTCCTGCTGGACGAGCCGGACTTCCACCGGGCGCTCGGGGGGTTCCTGCGCGGAGCAGCGGAGAAGATGGGGGTCTAGGGCGCTTTCGAGCGTGACAAACCCGGCCGCAAGCCGGGTCAGGACGGCGGACCCTCGGCCCTGCCCGCAGCCAGTCCACCAGACCAAGCGCCCTGCGCCCGCGTGACTCGAAACGGATCTAGGCCGCCGAGCCGTTCGTCGGCCTGACGTGGATCAGCCGCCGGTTGCCGCCCCGCGCCGCGGAGCACGCATGAAGCGCCGCGCCAGCCGGATGACGAACGGCACCGTCGTCGGGCGCACCAGCCGCGGGTCGTATCCCGCCATCCGCCGCTCGTTCTCGGCCAGGCAGAGGTCGATCAGCTCGGCCGCGCTCATCTCGACCCCGACCGACGCGGAGGAGGCGGTGAAATTGGTGTCCTTCGACGCGCCGCCGAGATTGCGCGCCAGCACCAGCCGGTCCCAGATCAGCACCGCCCAGACCGCCGCGATCTTCGCCAGGAAGAAGGGCCGGCGCCACCAGGGCAGCCGGCGCCGCTGCCAGGCGGCCCAGTTGGCGAAGAACAGGATGTGGCGCGCCTCCTCCTGGATCACCGGCTCGAAGGTGTCTACCAGGTCCGGCGGGAAGAAGCCGGAGCGCCGTGCCGCCTCGAACAGGCCGAAGGCGAAGAAGCTGTCGATGCACTCGCTGTAGCCGGTGCGCATCCAGCCCCATTCGGGGTCGCGGAAGCTGGTGTATTCCGGCTCCGGCTCCAGCGTGACGCCATAGGCCTCGACGAGGTTGGAGAGGACCTTCTTGTGGCGGGCCTCCTCGAACCCGTCCATCTCCAGGGCCTGCCGCAGCAGCGGGTCGGCGACGGTGGCCGCGTAGTCCAGCACGCGCAGCGCCGCCCGGCCCTCGGTCTGCACCGCGATGTCCCAGATCGGAAGGCCGGTGAGCCGCGCATGCGCCTCCGGGTCCAGCTTCGGCCAGTCCAGCACCCGCGGCTTGTACGGGTTGTGGGTCTCGAGAAGCATGCGGCAGAACAGCGCCTTGTGCTCCTCGCTGCCGAGCCGGATCGGCCCCGGCGGGGTGCCGGTCCAGTGGCGCGCGGTGCGATCGGCGGCGGTGACCGTCGCAACGTCCGGTAGGGTGGCCGCTTCGGCAGGGCTTGACGTCATGCCCGAACCCCGATGAGTTGGTGTGGGCTCATCGCCCACAATTCCGTGATAGACGACCGCGTTTCCGGAGCGCAAATCCGCGCCGGGCCGCAGCCGCCGGGGGGTATCTGCCCGGGCGGCAGCGCGACCGGTCCTTCGTGTCCCGCGCGTCCAGGAAAGGACGCTGCTCCGCCGCGGCGGGCCGCGACCGACCATCCGCCCGCCTACCGGCCGAACGGGAAGCCTGCCCTTATGCCCGACACCAACCAGCCCGTCCGCTACGTCGCCAAGAACATGCGGCTCGACCTCCGCCTGATCGCGGAGATGATCCCCCCGGGGGCGCGCGTGCTCGACATCGGCTGCGGCGACGGCACCCTGATCGAGCACCTCTCCCGCGAGAAGAACGCCGATGCCCGCGGCATCGAGATCGACATGGCGGAGGCGACGCGCGCCGTCGCCGCCGGCCTCGCCGTCATCCACGGCGACGCCGACACCGACCTCGCCTTCTACCCGGACGGGGCCTTCGACTATGTCGTCCTCTCCCGCACCCTGCAGGCGGTGGAGCGGCCGCGCGAGGTGCTGCGGCAGATGCTCCGCATCGGCCGGCACGCCCTGGTCAGCTTCCCCAATTTCGGGCACTGGCAGGTGCGCTGGCGCCTGCTCGTCACCGGGCGGATGCCGGAGACCGAGACCTGGAACCGCCCCTGGTACGAGACGCCCAACATCCACCCCTGCACGATCCGCGACTTCTTCGAGCTCTGCCGGCTCGACGGCTACGTGGTCGAGCGTTGGCTGGCGGTGGACGAGCGAGGCCTCAAGGCACCCTGGACCCGGTCGGTCTGGCTCGCCAACCTGTTCGGCGAGCAGGCGCTGTTCCAGCTCCGCCGGGCGGAGCCGGGCGAATCGCCGCAACCCGATCAAGCGTCCGGTTGAGGGAGGATGCCCCGCGGCCTCCGCGCTCCTCTGCCGCGGAAGGGCGGGGGCTCAGTGCAGGGAGGGACCGGGCCGCCTGCGGCGCGGTGCGCAGGAGCCCCCCGCCGCGCGACGCCGTGTCCCGCCGGTCGCAGGCGCCGCCTGGCCCGGGGGCACCAATGCGGCCGCCAGCGCCACGTGATCGGCCGCGGCCGTCGCGCCGATCCGGCGGCACTCGGCCTCGATGTAGGACAGCATCAGCAGCAGGGCCGACCGATCGACCTGCTCCGCCTGCCGCTTTTCCAAAGCGATGGAAGCGCTCATCGCTGAACTCCCGAGTGCGTGACTCACACCATCGCATACAGATCACGGTTCCGTGAAGTGGGTATTTATTGGCGGTTTTTCCACCAGTTGGCGAGGATCTGGCGTTCCGCAAACGAAAGGCCCTAGGCTGCGGCGCGGTCGAAGAGGATTCCCCCATGAGCCGTCACCAATCCCGTCAGCCGAACCGCCAACCTCGCCTCGCCCGCCTCGCCTCGGCCGCCGCGCTGGCCCTGGGCGGCCTGGCCGTCGCAGCCGCCTTCGCCGCGCGGCCCGCCGCCGCCGGGGAGACCTTCGACGCGGTGAAGGCCCGCGGCCATGTGATCTGCGGCGTCAACGCCGGCGTCGCCGGCTTCTCCGCCCCCGACGCGCGCGGCAACTACCAGGGGCTCGACGCCGAGTACTGCCGCGCCATCGCCGCGGCGATGTTCGGCGACGCCTCCAAGGTCCGCTTCGTCGCAACCACCCACCAGACCCGCTTCGTCGTGCTGCAATCCGGCGAGGTGGACGTGCTGGCGCGCAACGTCACCCAGACGCTGACGCGCGACACCAACCTCGGCTTCAACTTCGCCGGGGTGAACTTCTACGACGGCCAGGGCTTCATGGTCCGTCGCTCCAGCGGCGTCACCAGCGCGCGCCAGCTCGACGGCGCGAGCGTCTGCGTCGTCGCCGGCTCGACCACGGAGCTCAATCTGGCGGACTTCGCCCGGCGCGAGCGCATCCGCATCAACCCCGTGGTCGCCGGCACCTTCGAGGAGATGCTTCCGGCCTACAACGCGGGCCGCTGCGACGCGGTGACGACGGACGCCTCGCAGCTTGCCGCCCTGCGTGTCTCGGCCGTCACCGGCGGCCCGGACGAGCACGTCATCCTGCCCGAGCGCATCAGCAAGGAGCCGCTCGGCCCGATGGTGCGCCACGGCGACGAACAGTGGCGCGACCTCGTGCAGTGGGTCCACTTCGCCATGGTCGAGGCCGAGGAGCTCGGCATCACCCGCGCCAATGTCGAGGAGCTGCGCCGCACCAGCCAGGACCCGAACATCCAGCGCTTCCTCGGCGTCACCCCGGGCTTCGGCCGCGCCCTCGGCGTGAGCGAGGACTGGGCCTACCAGATCATCCGCCAGGTCGGGAATTACGGCGAGGTGTTCGAGCGGACGCTGGGCAAGGGGTCGCCGATCGGGCTCGAGCGGGGGCTGAACGACCTCTGGACCCGCGGCGGGCTGCAATACGCCCTGCCGCTGCGCTGAGCGCCGCCCGTCGCCTCGGCCAGCCGGCCGGCCGCCAGCCGCGGCCGGCCTATGGCGCCCGGCGGCCAAGCGCCAGGGCGCGCGCGTAGACGGCCTTCCGCGGCGCCCCGGTCGCCTCCGCCACCGCCGCCGCCGCGTCGCGCACGCTCATCCCCGCGGCCAGCGCCTCGCGCAGCCGTGCGTCCAGCTCTGCCTCGCCCGCCGGCGCCTCCGGCTCCGGCGGACCGACGACGACGACCACCTCGCCGCGCGCCGCGTGCCGCGCGTACCACGCCGCCAGTTCCGCCAGGGTTCCCCGCCGCACCTCCTCGAAGCGCTTGGTCAGCTCCCGCGCCACCGCCGCCGGGCGGTCTCCGCCCAGCGCCTCGGCCATGGCCGCCAGCGCCTCGTCCAGCCGGTGCGGCGCCTCGTAGAACACCAGCGTCGCGCGAAGCCCCGCGCGCTCCGCCGCCCGCAGCCGGCCGAGCTCCGCCGCGCGCGCCCCCGCCCGCACCGGCAGGAAGCCCACGAACAGGAAGGGATGCGGCGGCAGGCCGGAGAG
>JADGHI010000303.1 GCA_019689515.1 Acetobacteraceae bacterium
GGAGTCAGCAGGAGGAACGAGCCATGCGCAAACGGGCCCTGGGCCGATCGGGCCTGGAAGTGCCGCCGGTGGTCGTCGGTGGCAACGTGTTTGGCTGGACGGTGGACCAGGCGGCCTCCTTCCGGCTGCTCGACGCCTTCGTGGATGCCGGGCTGAACGCGATCGATACGGCGGACGTCTATTCCGCCTGGGTCCCGGGCCACACGGGCGGCGAGTCGGAGACCGTGATCGGCGCCTGGCTCAAGGCGCGGCCCGGCATGCGCGACCGGGTGCTGATCCTGACCAAGTGCGGGATGGAGATGCCCGGCCGCGGCAAGGGCCTCTCGCCGGCCTGGATCGCGCGGGCGGCGGAGGACTCGCTGCGCCGCCTGGGGGTGGAGCGGATCGACCTCTACCAGGCGCACCAGGACGACCCGAGCGTGCCGATCGAGGACACGCTCGGCGCCTTCGCCAGGCTGATCGAGCAGGGGAAGGTGAGGGCCATCGGGGCCTCCAACTACACCGCGCCGCGGCTGAAGGCGGCGCTCGAGGCGAGCGCGAAATACGGCCTGCCGCGCTACGAGAGCTTGCAGCCGCACTACAACCTGATGGAGCGCGGGATCGAGGCGGACCTGCTGCCGCTCTGCCGCGAGCAGGGCCTGGGGGTGATCCCGTATTTCGCCCTGGCGGCGGGATTCCTGACCGGCAAGTACCGGTCCGAGGCGGATCTGGACAAGAGCCCGCGGGGACGGCGCAGCGCGGCGAAGTACCTGAACGCGCGGGGCCTCCGCGTGCTCGCGGCGCTGGACCAGGTGGCCGCGCGCTACGGGGCGACGCCGGCGCAGGTGGCGCTGGCCTGGCAGCTCGCGAAGCCGGGAATCACGGCGCCGATCGCCAGCGCGACGACGCTGGAACAGGTGGCGGATCTGGTGAAGGCCGCAAGCCTCACGCTCGACGCGGAGGCGGTGGCGGCGCTGGACGCGGCGAGCGCCCCGGCCTGAGCAGCGCGCGGGGGAGCCCGGGTCGTCCGGTCCCCGGGGTTGACTTCCGGCGCCGGCGACCCTCTCTGCGCCGTCGTTCCCGGCCGCAACCAGGGTTCCCTCAGCGATGCATCCCTACCGTACCCATACCTGCGGCGCGCTGCGCGCCAGCGATGCCGGCATCACGGCCCGCCTCTCCGGCTGGGTGCACCGCAAGCGCGACCATGGCGGCCTGCTCTTCGTGGACCTGCGCGACCACTACGGCATCACGCAATGCGTCGTGGCGCAGGGCAGCCCGGTCTTCGAGGCGCTCGAACACGTCCGTCCCGAGAGCGTCATCACCGTCACCGGCGAGGTGGTGCTGCGCGAGCCCGGCACGGTGAACCCGAAGCTGGCGACCGGGGACATCGAGCTCCGCGTGCGCGAACTTGTTGTGCAGTCGGCGGCGGACGTGCTGCCGATCCAGGTCGCGGGCGACGCGGAGTTCCCCGAGGATCTGCGGCTGCGCTACCGCTTCCTCGACCTCCGGCGCGAGCGCCAGCACCGCAACATCATGCTGCGCTCCCAGGTGATCGCCTCCATCCGGCGGCGGATGATCGAGGCGGGCTTCACCGAGTTCCAGACGCCGATCCTGACCGCGAGCAGCCCGGAGGGGGCGCGCGACTACCTCGTGCCCTCCCGCCTGCATCCCGGCACCTTCTACGCGCTGCCGCAGGCGCCGCAGCAGTTCAAGCAGCTCATCATGGTCGCGGGCTTCGATCGCTACTTCCAGATCGCGCCCTGCTTCCGCGACGAGGCCTCGCGTGCCGACCGGAGCCCGGGTGAGTTCTACCAGCTCGACTTCGAGATGAGCTTCGTGACGCAGGAGGACGTCTTCGCCGCGATCGAGCCGGTGCTGGCCGGGGTGTTCGAGGAGTTCGCCGACTTCACCGGCACCAGGCGCCAGGTGACCAAGCCGCCCTTCCCGCGCATCCCCTACGAGCAGGCGATGCTGGAATTCGGCTCGGACAAGCCGGATCTGCGCAACCCGATCCGCATCCGCGACGTGACCGCGCAGTTCGCGGGGGGCAGCTTCGGGCTGTTCGCGCGGATCGCGGCCTCGGGCGGCGTGGTGCGCGCGATTCCCGCGCCGGGCGCGGCCGCGAAGCCGCGCAGCTTCTTCGACGGCATGAACGAATGGGCGCGCAGCGAGCAGGGCGCGGGCGGCCTCGGCTACATCATCTTCGAAGGCGGCGAGGCGAAGGGGCCCATCGCCCGCAACCTGGAGGCCGACCGTGCCGCGGCCATCAAGGAGGTGTGCGGCCTCGGGGACGGCGACGCGGTGTTCTTCGCCGCCGGCAAGCCCGCGGAGGCCGCGAAGCTCGCCGGCGCGGCGCGCATCCGGCTCGGGCAGGAGCTCGGCCTCTACGAGAAGGACGCCTTCCGCTTCTGCTGGGTGACCGACTTCCCGATGTACGAGCGCAACGAGGAGACGGGGCAGATCGAGTTCAGCCACAACCCCTTCTCGATGCCCCAGGGCGGGCTGGAGGCGCTGAACACCAAGGACCCGCTCGAGATCAAGGCGTTCCAGTACGACATCGTCTGCAACGGGATCGAGCTGTCCTCCGGCGCGATCCGCAACCACCGGCCCGACATCATGCTCCGCGCCTTCGAGATCGCCGGCTACTCGGCCGAGGAGGTGGAGGCGCGCTTCGGCGGCATGCTCAACGCCTTCCGCTACGGCGCCCCGCCGCATGGGGGCAGCGCGCCGGGAATCGACCGGATCGTCATGCTGCTGGCGGACGAGCCCAACATCCGCGAAGTGATCCTCTTCCCCATGAACCAACAGGCGGAGGATTTGATGATGGGCGCCCCCGCCCCGGTGGACCCGGCGCGGCTGAAGGAACTGCACATTCGCCTGGACCTGCCGCCGGCGAAGGGTGCTTCCGGCGGCAAGACGCCTTAGGTAGGGTCGAAACGCACCCGAAGGAGCCCCGCCTCATGCGGCCTCGTCATGCCCTGGCGCTGCTCGGCCTCGTCGCCGCGGCAGCCGCCGCAGCGCCCGTCGTGCTGGCGCAGTCCTACGGCAAGAATGTCAGCCCGGGGAAGGAAGTGCCGCCGGCCGCGCCCGCCCCCGCGCCGGCCGGCCCGGCGCGGCCCGCGCCGCGGGGGGCAGCCCCCGCCGCACCTGCGCAGGCATCGGCCCCTGCCGCCGTCCCGCAGGGGGCGCCGATCACCGCCGAGCACATGGCCGCGCATCGCGCCGCCTATCGCCTCACGCTGGACCGGGCGCGCGACAACACCCAGATCGCCGCCGCGAACGGCGCCATGCTCTACGAGGTGCTGGACGCCTGCGAGGGCTGGACCACGCGGCAGCGCTTCACCCTGACCATCACCGACCGGGACGGGCAGGAGATCGCGACCACCTCGGATTATTCGACCTATGAAAGCAAGGACGGGCGGCGGCTGCGCTTCTCGCTGACCCAGACCAGCCAGGGAGCGGTCAGCCAGCGCGTCGCGGGAGAGGCGGAGATCGGGCCCGACGGCAGCGGCATCGTGCGCTACACCGAGCCTGAGGCGAAGGAGGAGCGCCTGCCACCCGGCACCCTGCTGCCGACGATGCACACCATCCGCGCGCTGAACGCCGCGCGCGCCGGCCAGCGCATCCTGGTGGCACCGCTGTTCGACGGCACCCAGGCGGAGGGGGCGCAGGACACCACAACCGTGCTCAGCAACTGGCAGGGGCCGCAGCCGAGCCAGGGCGAGCGGTTCCCGATGCTGGCCGACCTGGGCAGCGCGCGGATGCGGGTGGCGTTCTTCTCGCGCGACGCCAGCGGTGGCGGTGGAAGCGGTGGCGGTGGTGGCGACGACAGCGGCGGACGCAGGGACCGGCAGCAGGGCGGCGGCGCCAGCACGCCGGACTACGAGGTGAGCCTGCGCTACTTCGACAACGGCGTGGCCGACGAACTGCAGATGGACTTCGGCGACTTCGTGGTGGACGGCCGGCTGGAGCGGCTCGAGGCCGTGCCGGGCGGCTGCTGACGCTTCAGGGCCGGGCGTGGCCGCGCGGCGGCCGTGGCGGAGGAGGATGCCAGGCGCAGGCGGCGTCGGCACGCCAGCGCGGGGTGAGCCAGGCCCAGGCACGGCGCGGGCCGCGCGGCGTCAGCACGCGCACCGGCGCAAGGCGGTAGGGCGGTCCCTCATAGGCGGCGAGGCGGCCCAGCGCGCGCGGGCCAATGCGGGGCAGCAGCAGCCCCTCCACCCTGGCGCGCGGATCGGGCAGCAGCATCGGGTAGGGCGTGCCGCGCAGCAGCACGCGCCGATAGCCCGGCAGGAGCGCCGGCACGGCGCGCCGGATGAGCGCCGCGTCGCCCGATTTCGCCGCGAGCAGGCACGGATCGAGCAGCGTGCCGTAGAGGAAGATCGGCATCATCCGGACCGGTTCGCCCATGGGGCCCCTCGCCGCCGCGGCCGACCGCTGATCGGCGTGTGGTCGGCGCCGCGATGCAGCGCGCACGCGCGCCGAAACTCGCGGCGGGCCAGCGAATCACGCCGGCCCGCCTCGGGTCAAGGCGTGCGGGGCGCTCAGTGCCCCGCGTTCTCGGCCGAGAAGTCCGGTGCCTTGAGGCCGCTCGCCTGCACCTGGCGCGCGATCTCGGCCTTCAGCCGCTCCAGCCCCTCGGCGGTGCGCGCCTCCGCCCGCGCGACCAGAACGGCCTGGGTGTTCGAGGCGCGCAGGAGCCACCAGCCGTCCTCGGTCAGCACCCGCACGCCGTCCACGTCCTGCACCTTCGCGCCCTCCGCGGCGAGGCGGTCCTTGACCTCCTGCACCACCTTGAACTTGCGCTCCTCCGGGCAGTCGAAGCGCAGCTCAGGCGTGTTGATCACGCGGGGCAGCGCGGCGCGGATCGCCGAGAGCGGGCGGTCCGAGCGGGCGATCACGCCGAGCAGGCGCACGGCGGCGTAGAGGGCGTCGTCGAAGCCGTACCACTTGTCGGCGAAGAAGAGGTGGCCCGACATCTCGCCGGCGAGCGGCGAGCCCGTCTCGGCCATCTTCGCCTTGATCAGCGAGTGGCCCGTCTTCCACATCAGCGGCGTGCCGCCGGCCTTGGCGATCTCGTCGAACAGCACCTGGCTCGCCTTCACGTCGGCGATGATGGTGGCGCCGGGGCGCTCGCGCAGCACGTCGCGCGCCAGGATGACCATCATCTGGTCGCCGAACAAGATCTCGCCGGTGTCGTCCACCAGGCCGATGCGGTCGGCGTCGCCGTCGAAGGCGATGCCGAGATCGGCCTTCTCGCGCGTCACCTCTTCGATGATCTGGGCGAGGTTGCGCGGCACG